>NZ_DASVQG010000162.1:0-4675 GCF_036389215.1 Jatrophihabitans sp. | reverse complement strand
GCCGGCCGCCGGCGGCCTCGACGAGCTGGTCATCGCCGGCCGGCGGTTCTCGTCCCGGCTGATCGTGGGGACCGGCGGCGCGCCGAGCCTGGACGGCCTGGCCGACATCCTGCGGGAGTCCGGCACGGAACTGACCACGGTGGCCATGCGCCGGGTCGACACCGGGTCCTCCGGTTCGGTGCTGGACGTGCTGCGCGAGGCCGGGGTGCAGGTGCTGCCGAACACCGCCGGGTGCCGGACCGCCGCGGAGGCGGTGCTCACCGCCAAGCTGGCCCGCGAGGCGCTGGGGACGGACTGGGTCAAGGTCGAGGTGGTTGCCGACGAGCGCAGCCTGCTGCCGGACGGGCCGGAATTGCTGGCCGCCTGCGAGCAGCTGGTGGACGACGGGTTCGTGGTGCTGCCCTACACCAACGACGACCCGGTGCTCGCCCGGCGGCTGGAGGCGCTGGGCTGCGCGGCGGTGATGCCCGGTGGTGCCCCGATCGGTTCGGGGCTGGGCATCCGCAACCCGCACAACATCGCGCTGATCGTGGAGCAGGCCGGGGTCCCGGTGGTGCTCGACGCCGGCATCGGCAGCGCGGCCGACGCCGTCCAGGCGATGGAGCTCGGCTGTGACGCGGTGCTGGTCGCCTCGGCCGTGACCCGGGCCGCGCAGCCGCTGCGGATGGCCCGCGCCATGCGGCTGGCGGTACTGGCCGGGCGCGACGCGCTGCTGGCCGGGCGGATTCCGCGCCGCTGGTGGGCCGAGGCATCCTCGCCGTACGAGGGCATGCTGGACGCTCCCAGGCTCATCGACTGACGTCGGATCAGCCGCCCTGCACCGCGGTCACCACATCGATCCGGTCACCCGGCCGGACCGCGGTGTCGGCCCAGCTGCCGCGCGGCACCACCTCGCTGTTGAGGGCTACCGCGATGCCGGTGCTGCGATCACTGATCTCGCGCACCAGCGCGTCGAGGCTCAGCTCGTCGGCCGCGTCGCGCGGCTGCCCGTTCACCGTTATCCGCACGAGGGGTCCTAGGTGGTCAGGCCGGCCGAAGCCGGCTCGGCGGTGGATCGCGGCGGTAACTGCGACGCCGCAACGGAAGCGAACCGTTCCGGGTGGAACGGCGTCCACGCCGGCGCGACCGGCTCACCCTGGACGAGTGCAGCCACCGCGTCGGCTGTCAGTGCCGACAGCAGGATGCCGTTGCGGTAGTGCCCGGTGGCGACCACCAGCCCGTCAGCCAGCCGGCCGAGGATCGGGCCGTTGTCGGGAGTGCCCGGACGTGACCCGGCCCGGGCCTCGACGAAGCTGAATTCCGAGCTGACCGGCAGCAGCTCGTAGGCATTGCGCAGCAGCTCATAGACGCCGCCGGCGGTCACCCCGGTGTCGTGACCCTGCTGCTCGGAGGTGGCCCCGACCACCACCTCCCCACCCGGGCGGGGAACCAGGTAGATCTCGCTGCCGCGCACGATCCCGCGCACGGTGCGGGTCAGCACCGGGCCGGCGGACCGTAGCCGCTCGGGCACCGCCAGCCGCAGGATCTGGCCCTTCACCGGATGCACCGGCAGCCGCACCAGCGCACCGGTCGCGGCCCCACCGCACAGCACCACCGTGCCGGCCCGCAACTGGTCGCCGGTCGCGGTCCGGACTCCCTCGACGCCGGTGGCCCCGTGCAGCAGGCCGGTGATCTCGGCGGTGACGAAGCTGACCCCGGCGGCCTCGGCGGCGCTGCGCAGGACGCCCAGATAGCGCCGGTTGTCGACCGAGAGGTCATCGGCTGCCAGCACACCTCCCCGGACCCCGGCAGCCAGGTACGGCTCCAACGCGCGGGTGGCGGTGCCGTTCAGCCGCTGGGTACTCAGGCCCAGGCCGGTGCGGAAGTCGGTCAACCGGTCCAGCGCCGCCCGGTCGTCGGCGTTGAAGGCCACCGCCAGGGTGCCCTCGGTGCGCAGCCCCACCGGCTGCCCGGTCCGCTCCCGCAGCTCCGCGGCCAGCCGCTGGAACACCGGCACCGCCGCCAGGTTGAGCCGGGTCAGCTCCTCCTCGCCGAAGGCTGCCTCGGTGACCGGGGCGAGCATGCCGGCCGCCGCCCAGCTGGCCCCGCGACCACCGCTGGCATCGATCACCCGGACGGCGGCGCCTCGCTCGGCCAGCCGGTAGGCCACCGCCAGGCCGATCGCGCCGCCGCCGACGACAAGCACTTCAGCCGGTTGCGCCGCCATGCGTTTCAGGTTAGTCGAGCCGGCTCGTGCGGCCAGCCGGATCAAGCCGGCCGGCTAGCTGTAATGCCCAGCCGGCGGACTCCCTGACCTCAGGACAGAACCGCTAGCCGAGTGGACTCCCCTGGGCAGCTGCCCGGCGGCCGGGTGAGCCGGCCGGCTGCCTGGCTGCCGACCGGCTGGCCTCGATGGTGGTGCCCGCGCTGGCGATGACCACCATCACGATGGCCGCGGCGGTTCGCAGGTGCAGCCGCTGGCCGAGCACCAGCACGCCGGCGAGCGCGGCCACGGCGGGCTCCAAGCTCATCAGCAGCCCGAACGCCGACGCCGACAGCCGGCGCAGCGAGATCAATTCCAGCGAGTACGGGATCAGTGAGGACAGCACCGCCACCCCCAAGCCGCCGAGGGCGACCTCCGGGCGCAGCAGCGCCGAGCCGCCCTGGAGGACACCGGCCGGGACTATCACCACCGCCCCGATGCTCAGCGCCAGCGCCAAGCCGTCCAGCCCGGCGAAGCTGGAGCCGACCCGCTGGGACAGCAGGATGTAGCCGGCCCACAACGCGCCGGCCAGTGCGGCCAGCAGCAATCCTGACAAACGCAGGTTCCCCTGCGAGCCGCCGAGGGCCAGCAGCGCCACGCCGCCTCCGGCCAGCGCCACCCAGACGACGTCGAGCAGCTTGCGGGAACCGGCGATGGCGACCGCCAGCGGCCCGATGAACTCCACCGTCACTGCCGGGCCGAGCGGCAGCCGGTGCAGCGATTCGTAGAAGCTCCAGTTCATGAAGGCCAGCACCAGGCCGAAGCTCGTCACCGCCATCAGGTCCCGGCGGCTCCGGCCGGCCAGCCGCGGCCGGGTCAGCGCCATCAGCACCACCGAGCCGAACACCAGGCGCATCAGCACCACGCCGGCCGGGCCCGCCTGGGAGAACAGCTTGTTGGCGAAGGCGGCACCGAACTGCACCGAGGCGATGCCCACCAGGATCAGGATCTGCGGTGGAACGGTGTCGGTCCGCGCGCGTACTAACACGCTGACATGCTCGCATCCGCACCGGCGCGTGCCGGCAGGGGTGGCCCGCCGGTCGCCGGTCGCGGTCGCCGGTCCCGCCGGCCGGATCCGCGATGGCCGGATTCGCGATGGTTGGATGAGTCATGACCAAGACCTCGCCGGCCACCCTGGCATCGGCCCGGTTGTACCTGTGCACCGACTCCCGCCGCGACCGCGGCGACCTGGCCGAGTTCCTCGATGCGGTGCTCGCCAACGGGGTCGACATCGTCCAGCTGCGGGAGAAGAACCTCGAAGCCGCCGACGAGCTGGCGGCGCTGGAGGTCTTCGCCGACGCCTGCCGCCGGCACTCGGCCCTGCTGGCGGTCAACGACCGGGCCGACCTGGCGGTCGCCGCCGGCGCGGACGTGCTGCACCTGGGCCAGCGTGACCTGGCGCCGGCCACCGCCCGGCGGATCGTCGGCCCGGACGTTCTGATCGGCCTGAGCAGCCACAGCACTGAGCAGGCCCGGGCCGCGGCGACCGCGGCCGAGGTGGACTATTTCTGCCTCGGCCCGATCTGGGCGACGCCCACCAAGCCGGGACGGCCGCACATCGGCCTGGCGCCGGTGGCCGAGCTGGCCGCCGACGCGACTGCCCGGCCGTGGTTCGGCATCGGTGGGATCGACGAGAGCACCCTGGACCAGGTGCTCGACGCCGGCGCGCGCCGGGTGGTGGTGGTGCGGGTGCTGACCGAGGCCGCCGACCCCGGTGCCACGGCGGCCCGGCTGGCCGCGCGGCTGGCGGCGGCCGGCTGAAGGCGGCCGGCTGAAGGCGGCCGGCTGAACCGATCCGTTCCCGGCTCCGTGTGCATGGTCGCCGGCCCGGCGCTGTGTAGCGTCTGGCTGGTCAGGACACCGAGGGAGCATGCCGGACATGGATGGCGCCGCGCGGCGATGGTTCGACTCGCACACCTTCGACGCGGCACAGTTCCAGGCCGCCGACCTGATCCGGGCCAAGCAAGAGTCGGGCCAGTCGGTCAGCGTGGTGATCCCGGCGCGCAACGAGGCCGCGACCGTTGCCGCGGTTGTCTCCCAGATCCGCGAGGCCCTGCTGGTCGGCGGACTGGTGGACGAGCTGATCGTGCTCGACTCCGATTCCACCGACGACACCGCGGCGGTGGCCCGGGCGGCCGGCGCCTCGGTGTACGCCGCCCGCGACATCGAGACCGGAACCCCGGTGAGCCCGGGCAAGGGCGAGGCGTTGTGGAAGTCGCTGTTCGTCACCAACGGTGATCTGCTGGTCTTCATCGACGCCGACCTCACCGAGTGGGGCCCGCACTTCGTGACCGGCCTGCTGGGGCCGTTGCTGTCGGAGGAGCCCTCCGATGAGGGCATCCTGCTGACCAAGGGCTTCTATGACCGGCTGGCCGACGACCTGCCCGCCGACCCGGCCGCCGCGCTGCCGCAGGGCGGGCGGGTCACCGAGCT
>NZ_DASVQG010000161.1:0-7985 GCF_036389215.1 Jatrophihabitans sp. | reverse complement strand
CGGGCGCGCGCAGCAGAGCGTGATGCCGAGCCGGCCCACCGCCACCCCGGCGGCGATCAGCAGCCAGCCGTGCCGCGCCACCAGCGCCGACAGCGCCGCGGCGTCCACCAGCAGCACCGCGCCGATCGCGCCCACGCCGAGCGGGCCGGCCTCCGGCGACTTCATGATGGCCAGCGCCCGGTCGGCGGCCGCATAGGAACCCAGCGCGTCGAAGGTGTCGGCGAGCCCGTCCAGGTGCAGGCCGCGGGTCAGCAACGCCAGCAGCGCCACCAGGACGGCCGCGCACGGCAGCGGTGCCAGCCCCAGTCCGGTCAGGGCCCAGGCCGCTGCCGCCAGCGCCGCGCCGAGCGCCAGCCCGACGGCCGGTGCCCAGAGCATCGCCACCGCGCCGGTCCGCCGGTCCACCCGTCCGGCTCGCAGCGGCAGCACCGTCAGCGTGGTCAGCGACAGCCGCAGGCCGGCAGCCACCGGCCAGCCCTCGCGCGGCCGGCGGCCCCCGGTCATTCCCCGGTGCCCGGTTGGCGGGTTGCCACCGCGGCCTCGGCGAAGGTGGCCATCTCGGCCAGGCTCAGCGCGGCGGCCCGCAGCACCGGCAGGGCGACCAGTGCTCCGGTTCCCTCACCGAGCCGCATTCCCAGCCGCAGGATCGGGGTCAGCTCCAGCCGCTGCAGGGCGAGTTCGTGAGCGGGCTCCGCCGACAGGTGTGCCGCCTGCAGCCAGTGCACCACCCGGGGGTTGCCCAGCTGGGCGGCCAGTGCCGCGGCGCTGACCACCAGGCCGTCCAGCAGCACCGGGGTCCGGCGGTGCGCGGCCTGCAGCAGGAAGCCGGTCATCGCCGCCAGATCGGCACCGCCGGCCACCGCCAGCAGCCGGGTCAGGTCCTCGCGGTGTGGCCAGGCCCGGCGCCGGGCGTCCCGGATGGCGGCACACTTGCGGATCCAGCCGGCATCATCGATTCCGGTGCCGCGGCCGACCACCTTGATCGGTTCGGCGCCGGTGAGCACCGAGACCAGCACCGACGCGGGTGTGGTGTTGCCGATCCCCAGGTCGCCGGCGATCAGCAACTGCGCGCCGCTGTCGATCTCCTGGTCGGCGATGGCGACGCCGGCCGCCAGGGCCCGCTCCGCCTCGTCGCCGGTGAGGGCGTCCTCCCGGTCGATCCGGCCGCTGGAGCGGCGGATCTTGAACGCCGACAGCCCCGGGTCGGTGTCGACCGCCACCGACAGGTCCACCACCCGGACGCCGGCACCGGCCGCCCGGGCCAGCACGTTGACCGCGGCGCCACCGGCGGCGATGTTGGCCACCATCTGCCCTGTCACCTCGGCCGGATAGGCCGACACCCCGGCGGCGGTGACGCCATGGTCGCCGGCGAAGACCACCACCCGGGCGCGTTCGAAGGCATGCGGCGGGCACTGCCCCTGCACCCCGGCGGCCCAGATCGACAGCTCCTCCAGCACGCCCAGCGATCCGGCCGGCTTGGTCAGCTCGTCCTGGCGAAGCCTGGCGGCCTGCTCGGCGTCACTGTCGGGATAGTCGATGCCGGCCAGCGCCGCCTGCAACTCGCTCGTCGCGGACTCCGGTTCGGTCATTGCCGCTCTCCTGACTGCCGCTCGGGCGTCTGCCGCCGTTCTGCCTGCTGCCGTTCTGGCTGCGCGTGCGACTCGTGCTGCTCGGGCGGCTCGTGCGGTGTGCGCAGCCACAACGGCAAGCCCGCCACCACCAGCACCACCTCGTCGGCCTGCGCGGCCAGCGCGGTGTTCAGCCTGCCCAGCTCGTCGGCGAAGATCCGGCCCGACCTCGATTCCGGATGGATGCCGCTGCCCACCTCGGCGCTCACCAGCACCACCCGTCCGGGGCAGTCCTGCCAGGCACTCACCAGCTCGGCCGCAGCCGCCCGCAGGCCGGACAGCTCACCGTCCCAGCCGCCGGTCCGGTCGATGGTGCGGGCCAGCCAGTTGCCCAGGTCGTCCACCAGCAGCGGTGCCGCCGGGGCGGCCAGGGCAGCGGCCACGTCCAAGGTCTCCACGGTGCGCCAGTGCGCGGGCCGGCGTTCCCGGTGTTCGTCGATCCGCCGGGCCCAGTCGGCGTCGTCGCGCTCGGCCGCGGTGGCGAGGTAGTCGACCCGGGCGTGCCCGGCCAGCTGCTGTTCGGCCCAGCTCGACTTGCCCGAGCGCACGCCGCCGAGCACCAGGGTGCGCCGTCGCGCCGCCAATCCAGGACACCTTTCGCTGAGCGAGCCATGCCGAGCCCGGACGGGTTCGCCAGCGCCCCGCCGATGAGAACCCGCCAGTGCGGCTCGCAGCCTAGGGCAGCCGCCGCGACCGGGCCCAGCCGGGACGCTAGCGTGGGCCACCACAACCCAGCCGGCGCCGAACCGTTGCCGCTGGCACGTCCCTCGACCGAACCTCAACGACAAGGTGGCGCACCCGATGTCCTGGACCTGGAAGTACGAGCCCGAGAGCCCTGACGCCGAGGATCCGGGCGAGTTCCCCAGCCAGTCCGACGCCGAGAGCTGGCTGGGCGAGGCGTGGCGGACGCTGGCCGAGGCGGGCGTGGCCGGGGTGAGCCTGCTGCACGACGGCAAGCGCGTCTACGGCCCGATGCCGCTGTCGGAGTAGGTAGGCCGCAGTTGTCCGGCGTGAGTGGCCCACCAGGTACTCGGGGTGTGAGCGCCGCGTCGTTCTTTGAATTTTGACATCCCCACGATGTTGAGGACGTCTGCTCTACCTAAGAAGGTTGGTCGGTTCGCGCGTCGCGGTTTCCGCGCTGCCAGAAGCCGGCGGCCATCAGCAGGAACGCCGGCGCCGAGTAAACGCCCAGTGCGGACAGCAGCGCCTCGCTCCAGGACTTGCCAATCGCTCCGGCAATGGCGATAACAGCGATGCCCGCCGGTAGGAGGAGTCTCTGTGTGGTGACCCCCTGCCGAATACGCCGCTCGTTGCTCGCCGGATCCAACGACTCCGTCAAGGCAATCCTTCGCGACTTCAGACCAGCAACGACGCCAGCCAGCGCAAGCAGCGACCACGCGATAACAAGGGCAAGGTGCCCGGCCGTCGACTCAGAATTCCAACACAGCACAGCGTACGGCGCGGAGAACGCCACCATCGCGAGCCCCATGGCCGCCACCAGGACAGCACGCTTCTTCAGTGTGAGGTTGCTCAGCCGTGCCCCAAGACGTGACTGACGCGTCTGTGGCATGCGTGGGGATTGGGTCATAGGGGCTATTGTGGCCACCTGCATTAGAGATTTCTAGGATGTTGCGGGTATACGGGTAATATGCCGCCCGCGACGGTGCGCTGCGGCCTCGCGACGGTGTGCGCTACGGCCTAGTGTCGAAGGCATGGAATTTCGATACTTAGGAAACAGCGGACTCAAGATCTCGGCCGTCACCTACGGCAACTGGCTGACGCACGGCTCCCAGGTGGAGAACGACGTGGCCAAGCAGTGCGTCCAGGCTGCCCTGGACTGCGGGATCACCACCTTCGACACCGCCGACGTCTACGCCAACACCAAGGCGGAGACCGTGCTGGGCGATGCGCTCAAGGGCGAGCGCCGGCAGTCACTGGAGATCTTCACCAAGGTGTACTGGCCGACCGGCCCGAAGGGCCCGAACGACACCGGCCTGTCCCGCAAACACATCATGGAGTCCATCGACGGCTCGCTGAGCCGGTTGCAGACCGACTACGTCGACCTGTACCAGGCCCATCGCTACGACGTCGAAACCCCGCTGGAAGAGACCATGCAGGCCTTCGCCGACGTGGTCCGGGCGGGCAAGGCGCTCTACATCGGCGTCAGCGAGTGGACCGCCGACCAGCTGCGAGCCGGTCACGCTCTCGCCAAGGAGCTGGGCATCGGCCTCATCTCCAGCCAGCCGCAGTACTCGATGCTGTGGCGGGTCATCGAGGGCGAGGTGATTCCGGCCTCCCGTGAGCTGGGGATCGGCCAGATCGTCTGGTCGCCGATCGCCCAGGGCGTGCTGAGCGGCAAGTACCTGCCCGGGCAGCAGCCGCCGGAAGGTTCGCGGGCCACCGACACCAAGGGTGGCGCCGACATGATCTCCCGGTTCATGAACGATGACGTGTTGAGCAGGGTGCAGGAGCTCAAGCCGATCGCCGAGGAGCTCGACCTGACGATGGCCCAGCTGGCGGTGGCCTGGGTGCTGCAGAACGACAACGTCTCCGCGGCCCTGGTCGGTGCCTCGCGGCCGGAACAGGTTCAGGAGAACGTCAAGGCTGCCGGTGTCGTCATTCCCGACGAGGCGATGAAGCGGATCGACGAGGCGCTGGGCGACGTGGTCATCCGCGACCCGGCCAAGACGGCCGAGAACGTCCCGACCAGCCGGCTCACCTGAGCATCGAGCCGGCGGCGGCCTGACGACCGGCCCGCCGCCGGCCTCAGATCTCGTCGCCTGACGCCACAGCCCTGCTGACCCGCCGGCTCTGATTGGGTCAGGGGCCGGTGTCGACGGCCCGTAGATGGCGTGGCGGGACCTGACGCGGGTCGGCTGGCAGGTGATCCCAAGCGATGTCGGGCGCCGAGCGTGTTGGCCGCTGTTCGGCCGGGAGGACGTCGGTGAACAGCGCGAGCGTGTCTCCGATGCCCGTGGCGGCCGGAGCGATGATGCCGTGCAGGTGTGAGTTCAACGGTGCAGGTCACCAGAGCGCGTGGCTCGAGGTGGGCGAGCAGGCGTTCGTCCTCGACCGGATCGACGAGGTGTCGGTAGGCCTCGACGATCACCGAGTTAGTAGGACGGCCGAGGTAAAGCACGGGGAACCCGTCCGTGGTGCTCCATCGGCCGGTGCCGCGTCGTCCGTCAAGCGCATGGGCGACATGGCGGGCGGCGACGTGGCGTTGCCACGTTCCACCAATGTCAGTTCGTGGGCACGCGGCGACGAGGACGGCCAGGGAATCCATTACTACATGGCTCCCGAGGCGCGTTCCGCCTCGACGAGGACTTCGTCGTACTGGCCGGCGGCGAGCAGGTCGATGGGCCGCCGGCCGCCGAGGTTGCGGTTGCGGGCATGCAGCCAGATCTGGACGCCTTCCTCGGTGTAGGCCTCGCGGAGTTCCCGGACGATGTATTGGACGTCGAGCAGGCGCCGGACTTTGGCGCCAGCGGGGGTGCCGTTGCCCGCAGCCCAGTTCTGCACTGTCCGCAGGCTCGCTCCTACCGCTTGACCGAGCTCCGTCTGGGTAATCCCGGAGCGGGTGATGTCATCGACAATGCGTAGGTAGGTCAGGGAGTCCGGTGCGGGTGCCTGGGCACGGGCGGGGCGGGGCTTGCTCATCTCGGGTCTCCTGATTGCATCACGTCGGCCATCATGCTGCGTGGGCAACTGCTAGTCAAACTGCGCATGTTTTTGCGTGTCGTCTGTTAGCCTACGTCTGACAGGTGGAGGTGGCATGGCCGAATTGGTGATTCGGGTGAGTGGGCAAGACGCTGCCCTGATCGACCGCGTCTACGGCAGGGGCGGAGCGTCGGCTGCTGCGCGCCGCCCGAACCGGCTCGTGGTAGACGCCCACGTCGCGGCGGCGCACCCGGAGATCGCGGCCACCGCGCGCCGGGCCGGGGTGCCGTTTCTGGTCGATCCGCTCACCCACTATCTCCAAGACGTGCAACACCCGGCTGACCCGTGGGCGCGGCTGTCGTTCGCCGATGGGCGCGCCCACACCCCGAGCGATCTCGCCTCGAACCGGCGCCAGGAGCGGCTCGTCGAGGAATGCCTGTCATTTCAAATCGAACACGGCGCTACCACCTTGATCGTCCCCTACGTCCACATCGAGAAGGCCGACGACGGCTGGGTCGACATCCAGCGGCGGCTGCTCGCCCACACCTGCCGATTCCTCGATCGCAACAATGTCCACATCCCCGTCATGGCGGTGTTCGCGCTCGGGTGGCGGCTGCTGGACCGGATGGCCTGGCCCAGCGTGCTGAATCCGCTACTTGAGGCATCCGCCTTGCTGGGACCGGCGCCGGTCGCGCTAGCCGCGGCGAAGGTTGACCAAGGCGTACACCCCGAGCGGCGTCTCGCCGATCTGCTCGCCACGGTCGGGCAGATAAGGCCCCGTCACCCTGTCACTGCCTGGAATCAGGGGGCGCTCGGCGAGGCATGTGTCGCCGGAGGAGCCACAGGCTACGAGGTCGGCATCGGCTGGCGTGAACGCTGCGACCTACGCTCCGCTTCGGCCGCACACCGCCAGCCACCGTCAGGCGGCGGCGGCGCGCGGCCGGTCTATGTGGCCAGCGTGCGCCGCAGCGTGCCCAAGCCGAGCTTGCGGGTGCTGATGACCGACCGGGTCCTCCTGCCGCACCTGATCTGCCCTGATCTGGCCTGCTGCACCAGCGGCCCCGCCGCGCTGCTGGGCGACCCCCGCGCGCACACCATCGTTGCCAGGGCCCGTAATCTCGCCGAACTTGACGCCGCGGACACCCTCGCGTGGAAGTGGCACCTCCTTGCCCAGATCAGCGAACGCGGCCTGCGCGTCGCCGAACGGGTCAACATCGCCAGCCGGCACCAGGAGGTTGTGAACAGCATCGACACTGCGGCTCTCCTGGCTACCCATGCCGTGGCCACTGTGAAACGGCGCAACGCAGCAGAGCGCGCCGCCTAGGTCGGTCGACGCGGAACCGCCGGCCTCAGATCTGGTCGCCGAGTTCCACCCGGGGCAGCGGCCGCCGCCAGCTGCGCCGGAAGTAGGCCCGGCTGCCTGCGTAGAAGCCGAGCGCGACCGCGGACTCCCTGACCTGCAGCCCTCGGGACTGGGCGAGCTTGCGGATCCGCGAGCCGGTGTAGATCCACTCGATCAGCAGCAGTGCGAAGAGCAGCAAGGTCAGGAACTGCAGCGGCTGGTACGTGTAGCCGACCAGCATCAGCGGAAACAGCAGCAGCAGGTAGTTCGAGGCCATCCGGCGGGAGTCGACGTAGTCACGGGCCAGCGCGCGCACCGGGCCCTGCTCCCGGCGGGGCAGCACCCGCGGGTCGCCGGCCTTCATCGCCTCCCGGTACTCGTTGCTGCTCAGCGTCTTCTGGCCGGCGACCTTGGCCTTGCTGCCCTGCTGCTTCTGCCAGGCGACGGCTTCCTTGCGGGTCTTGGGAGCCGGCGGGGGTGGCACGGAGTTCGTCCGGCGCTTGGGGGTCGGACGTCCCTTGGGAGCGCGTGCCGAGGCAGGCCCGGTCACCGGCTCCGGCGTCGTCGGCGCTTCGGGCACGGTCTCGGCGGCTGCCTTGCGGCGCAACGGGTTCACGGTCGGGCTTCCTGTTCGGGTGGTTCGGGTGGTCCGGTGGGAGTGAGGTCCGGCGAGGTGTTCGGTGCGGTAGCGGCCGGCAGTTCGGGCAGCGCCAGCATCCGATCCAGCGCGACCCGGGCGTGGGCGGCCACCGTCGGCTCGACGGTGATCTGGTTGACCACCTCGCCGCGTACCAGCGCCTCCAGGCAGTGCACCAGGTGCGGCAGGTCGATCCGGTTCATGGTGGCGCAGTAGCAGACGGTGGACTCCAGGAACGTGATGGTCTTGTCCGGGTGGGCCTCGGCCAGCCGGCGCACCAGGTTCAGCTCGGTGCCGATCGCCCAGGCCGAACCGGCCGGCGCCGCCTCGATGGTCCTGATGATGTATTCGGTGGAACCGACCAGGTCGGCCGCGCTGACCACCTCGTAGGTGCACTCGGGATGCACCAGCACCCGCACGCCGGGCACCCGCTCACGCACGTTGGCGACCTGCTCGGCGGTGAACCGGCCGTGCACCGAGCAGTGCCCGCGCCACAGGATCACCCGGGCCCGCCGCAGCTCCTCGACGCTCAGGCCGCCGTTGGGCTTGAGCGGGTTGTAGACCACGCAGTCGTCCAGGCTCAGGCCCAGCTGGCGGACCGCGGTGTTGCGCCCGAGGTGCTGGTCGGGCAGGAACAGCACCTTGGTCCCGGCGGGGTCACCATGCTGGTCAAAGGCCCAGCGCAGCGCGCGCTCGGCGTTGGACGAGGTGCAGACCA
>NZ_DASVQG010000160.1:0-1932 GCF_036389215.1 Jatrophihabitans sp. | reverse complement strand
TTTCGGTGGCGGTCGAGGACGGGCGGGCAGTGGGCGTGCTCACCGGCACCGGTGAGCGCAACGATGCCGACAGCGTGCTGCTGGCCACCGGGGCCGCGGTTGCGGAGATGGTCCGGCCGTTCGGCGTCGACATACCGGATGCCACTCCGCTGGCGTTGCTGGTGCGCACCACCAAGGTCGACACCGATCTGATCGCGACGTTGAACACGCCCCGGGTATCGCTGCGGCCGACACCGGACGGCCATCTGGTGATGGACTCCGATGCCGCCGCCCACGAGGTGATCGCGCATCCGGACGGCAGCTACGAGGTGAAGGACGCAACCGTCGACAAGCTGCTCAGCGAGGCCAGCGCGGTTCTCGCAGGACATCCCGAGCTGACCGCCGAGAGTTACGGCGTCGGGCCGAAGCCGATTCCCGGGGACGGTGAGCCGGTCCTCGGTGCGCTGGAGGAGGTGCCCAACCTGTTCGTGGCCTTCACCCACAGCGGCGCCACGCTGGCGCTCATCGCCGGAGAGCTGCTCGCCGGCGAGATCCTGGGCGGCACCCCGAGCCCGCTGCTGGAAGCCTTCCGTCCGGGCCGCTTCCGGTGACGGCGGTCCGGATCGGCCTGCTCGGCTACGGCTTCGGCGGCCGCTACTTCCACGCACCACTACTGGCCGCCGCGGCCGACTGTGACTTCCTCGGCGTGGTCACCTCCTCCGAGGCACGCCGCGCGCAGGTGGCCGATGAGCTACCCGGCTGCGAGGTCTACTCCGACCTGGAGGAGCTGGCCGCGGCCGGCGCCGAAGCGGTGGCCATCTCCACTCCGGCCGAGACCCACATGCCTCTGGCCCAGCAGGCGCTGCGCCTGGGCCTGGCAGTGGTGTGCGACAAGCCGTTCGCCCTCGACGGTGCCTCGGCGCGTCGGACGGTCGAGCTGTCCGAGAAGCTCGGCCTACCGCTGAGCGTCTACCAGAACCGTCGCTGGGATGCCGACTTCCTGACCGTCCGAAGCCTGCTCGAGGCCGGCTCGCTCGGCGACATCGTCCGGTTCGAGTCCCGCTTCGAGCGCTACCAGCCCGAGCCGGGACCGCCGGCTGCCGGCGGCGGCACGCTGCTGG
Source organism: Jatrophihabitans sp. (assembly GCF_036389215.1). Lineage (GTDB taxonomy): Bacteria > Actinomycetota > Actinomycetes > Mycobacteriales > Jatrophihabitantaceae > Jatrophihabitans_A. The sequence continues at coordinate 832 of NZ_DASVQG010000160.1, read as the reverse complement.
ATTTCGGCAGCCACCTGCTCGACCAGGCGCTGGTGCTGTTCGGGCCGGTTGCCTCGGTGTACGCCGAGCTGCGCTCGGCCAAGCCAGGAGGTCTGGACGACGACATCTTCGTCGCGCTGACGCACCGCAGCGGAGTTCGCTCGCACCTGTCCGGCAGCTGGGTCCAGGGCGCGCCGGAGCAACGCTTCCGGCTCTCCGGCACGGCCGGAAGCTACCGCGTCGACGGCGTCGACGGGCAGGAGGACCTGCTGCTCGCCGGTCGCAGTCCGGCAGGAGAAGGCGAGCGCTGGGCGTCGAACCGGCGAGCCGCCGCAGTGAGATCCGGCGCGGCCCGGAGGCCGAGGCGGTACCACTGCGGCGTGGCCGGTGGGACCTGTTCTATCCCACCTTCGCCGCGGCCGTTCGCGGGAACGGCCGGGTGCCGGTCGATCCGCACGAGGCAATCGCCACCGCCGACCTGCTCGACGCCGCCCGGCGCAGCGCCGACACCGGTGCCAGCGTCGCCCTCGACACCGGCGACTTCCATTCCCTCTGAAGAAAGCGCCATGACCGACACCAGCAACGACCCCGTCCTGCAGCCGCTCACCATCAACGGGCTGACCCTGCGCAACCGGATCTACAGCACCGGTCATGCGCCGGCGGGTTACCTCGAGGCCGGCGAGCCCGGGCTGCGTTACGAGCTCTACCACGAGGAGAAGGCCAAGGGCGGCCTGGCATTGAGCATCATCGGCGGCTCCAGCAACGTCGCCGCGGACTCGGCCAGCGTCTTCGACCAGATCAACGCGGCCCAGGAGACGGTGCTGCCCTTCTACCGCTCGATCTCGCAGCGGAT
>NZ_DASVQG010000159.1:0-12547 GCF_036389215.1 Jatrophihabitans sp. | reverse complement strand
ATCTCGCAGCGGATGCACCGGCACGGTGCGGCGGTGATGATCCAGCTGACCCACCTCGGGCGCCGGTCGCAATGGGACATCGACCGCTGGCTGCCTGCGGTCAGTCCCTCCGGGGTTCGCGAGCGGGCGCACCGCAGCTTTCCCAAGCCGATCGAGCGGCTGGACATCGACCGCATCGTCCGCGCGTACGGCGATGCCGCCCGGCTGGCTCGCGAGGGTGGCCTGGACGGGGTCGAGATAGCCGCCATGGCGGGTCATCTCATCGATCAGTTCTGGTCACCACGGACCAACCAGCGCACCGACGAGTTCGGGGGCAGCCTGGAGAACCGGTTGAGATTCGGGCAACTCGTCCTGACCGAGATCCGGCGCCAGGTCGGTCCGGACTTCGTGGTCGGCATGCGGATTCCGGGCGACGAGGGTGCCCGCAACGGGCTGGGCCAGTCCGATTGCATCGACATCGCGACCGCGACGGCGGCCACCGGCCTGGTGGACTTCTTCTCGGTGGTCTATGGATCCGGCAACACCGACCGGGAACTGTCGGACCTGATCCCGGTCTTCGGACGCCCCCTCGGCGGCAGTCTCTCGGTGGCCGGCGCCATTGGCAAGGAGGTCGAGCTGCCCATCCTGCACGCGGGGCGGATCGCGGACCTCTCGACGGCCCGGCACGCCCTGCGTGGCGGCTACGCCGACATGGTCGGGATGACCCGGGCACACATCGCCGATCCCTACATCGTCGCCAAGCTGCTCGCGGGGGAGGAAGACCGGATCAGGCCCTGCGTGGGAGCGACCTACTGCGCCTCACGGGTGGAGACCTTCTGCCTGCACAACCCGGCGACCGGACGGGAGGCCACCATCGCGCACACCGCACCGCCGGCCGACCAGCCGCTGCGGGTGGTGGTCGTGGGCGGCGGCCCGGCCGGCTTGGAAGCGGCCCGGGTCAGCGCCGAACGCGGGCACCAGGTGACCCTGCTGGAGGCTGCCGACAAGCTCGGCGGCCAGGTCCTGCTGGCCGCCCGGACCCAGCGGCACGCCGAGAAGCTCGGCATCGCGGAGTGGCTGGCCGGTGAGGTCCGCCGGCTCGGGGTCACCGTCCGGCTCAACTGCTACGCCGAGAAGCAGGACGTGCTCGCCCTGGCACCGGAGGTTGTCATCGTCGCCACGGGTGGCTATCCGGACACCGGCGTGGTGGACGACGGCGAGGAGTTGCTCACCTCCACCTGGGACGTGCTGAGCCAGACGCCGACCGCCGGCCGGACGGCACTCGTCTACGACGACCACGGCGGCGAGCAGGCGCTGACCGCGGCCGAGCGGCTGGCCACCGCCGGAGTCGCCGTCGAACTCGTGACCCCCGACCGCATGATCGGCGCCCAGGTGACCGGCACGATCTACCCCGACTACCTGCGGGTGTTGTACTCCAAGGGAGTCGTGGCGACCCCCGATCACGAGTTGAGGTCGGTTCGGCGCGGCAACGGAAACCTCGTCGCGACGCTGGTCAACGCCTATACCGACGCGGAGGTGCGGCGATGCGTCGACCAGGTCGTCGTCGAGCACGGCACGATTGCCGTCGACGAGCTGTACTCCGAGCTGCGTGCCGGATCGGTGAACCTGGGTGAGACCGATCCTGACCGCCTGGTCGCCGTGCGCCCGCAGGACCAAGCGCACAATCCCGCTGGGCGGTACCGGCTGTTCCGGATCGGCGATGCGGTCGCTCACCGCAACGTCCACGCGGCCATCTACGACGCTCGGCGGCTGTGCCTGGCGCTGTGACACCGCACTGGGGGCAGCTGGGGCAAACTTCCAGGCATGCAGTTCTCCCTGTTCGGCGCCGAGGCCGCGGATCCGCTCGTCGAGGACCTGGACGGCGTGCTGTTCGCCGGCGGTGACTGGGTGCGGGCCGACGGCGGATCGGCTGCCCGGCTGTCGGTTCTGGTGGCCGAGCAGTGGCGGGCCGATGCGCTGCGGGAGGAGTTCGCCGACCGGGACCTCGCCTCGGACACCGCCGCCGCACCCGGCGACCTGATCGCGGTGCGCACCGAGATCACCCCGCGGCTGGGCCAGCACGCCCTCCGCTGGACCAGGGGCGCCGCACTGCGGCCGCCGGCCGATCTGGCGCTGAGCGCCTCCGGGTTGCGGCTGTGGGCGATCGCCGCCGGCCGGGCCGAGGAGGCCGGTTACCTGCTGCGGATGGCCGATCCGGACGGCGAGCTGCACCGGATGGCCGGCGCTCAGCTGGCCAGGCTCGGTGTCACCGCGGTCGCGGTCGGCAGCCGGGTGGGCACCGGCTGGCGGGTCACGTCGGTGAAACGGTTGCGCCGGTTGGCCGAACTGATCGGCGCGCCGCCAGCCGGCTGCGGGCCGGATTGGCCGCGCGGCTGATCGGCCGGCGTGCTCGGCAGCTGTCCCGGGTGACCCGCGCGCGCCAGGGCCGCTAGGCGTTACATTCAGGTCCATGGACATCGGCATCCACCCCACAGTGGTCGTGATGGGTGTCTCGGGCAGCGGCAAGACCACGGTCGGAGGAGTCCTTGCCAACCAGCTCGGCGTTCCGTTCGCCGACGCCGACGACTTCCACACCCCCGAGCTGAAGGCCAAGATGGCGGCTGGCCACCCGCTGACCGACGAGGACCGCTGGCCGTGGTTGGCCCGGTGCGCCGACTGGTTGCGCGGCGAGCAGGAGGGCGCCGTGCTGGCCTGTTCGGCGCTGCGGCGCAGCTACCGTGACGTGCTCAGGACGGCCTCGAACCGGCTGTGCTTCCTGCACCTGGCCGGCTCGCCGGAGGTGGTCACCGAGCGGGTGAGCCACCGGCGCAACCACTACATGCCGGCCTCGCTGGTGGATTCCCAGTACGCCACCCTCGAACCACTGGGTCCGGAGGAGTTCGGCGTGGCCATCGACTTCACCCTGGGCCCCGAGCAGATCGTCGAACAATTCCTCAAGGAGGTCCAGTGACCGTCACTGCAGCGCACCTGATCGCGGCGGGCAGCTCTGGTAGCCACGACACCCGCCTGGTCCTGGCCGCCCTGATCGGCATCGCGGTGATCATCGCGCTGATCACGTTCCTCAAGCTCAACCCGTTCCTGAGCCTGACCATCGGGGCGCTGCTGGTCGGGGCGATCGCCGGTCTCGGCATGGACAAGACCGTGGCGAGCTTCGGCACCGGGGTGGGCGCCACCGTCGCCAGTGTCGGGACCCTGATCGCGCTCGGGGCCATCTTCGGCAAGCTGCTGGCCGATTCGGGGGGTGCTGACCAGCTCGTCGACACGATCGTGGGCCGGTCCAGTGAGCGGACGCTGCCCTGGGCGATGGCCCTGGTCGGCATGATCATCGGCCTGCCGATGTTCTTCGAGATCGGCCTGGTGCTGCTGATGCCGGTGATCCTGCTGGTAGCCCGGCGCTCCGGTCTGCCGCTGCTGCGGGTGGCGATCCCCGCCCTGGCGGGCCTGTCGGCGATGCATGGCTTCGTGCCGCCACACCCGGGGCCGCTGGCGGCCGTCGGCGCGCTGAACGCCGACCTGGGGCTGACCCTGGGCCTCGGGGTGCTGGTCGCGGTGCCGACCGTGATCGTCGGCGGCCCGCTGTTCTCCCGGCTCGCCGCTCGCTGGGTCGACGTGCCGGTGCCCGAGCTGTTCCTCGGTTCGGCGGTCGAGGAGCCGGGCAGGCTGGAGACCGCCCGGGCCGGCACCCGTTCGCCGGCCGCCACCGGCTCCACCGCCACCGGCTCCGGGACCGCCACCGGCTCGACCGCCACCGGCTCCGGGACCGCTTTGGGCACCGGCTCCGGGACCGCTTTGGGCACCGGCACCGGCGCGGGTTCCGTCGCAGCCAGTGCCGACAACCTGGTAGCCGGCGGGCCGCGGCCGGGACTGCGCCGGCCGTCCTTCGGCGTCACCCTGACCACCGTGCTGCTGCCGGTGGTGCTGATGCTGGCCAAGGCGATCGCCGACGTGGTGGACGAGAACGGCAAGGGGGTCCTCAAGCGCAGCCTCGACTTCATCGGCACGCCGCTCATCGCGCTGCTGCTGGCGGTGCTGCTGGCGATCTACACCTTCGGCATCGGGATCGGCTTCGACAAGGAGCGGCTGTCGGCCACGGTCGACGAGGCGCTGCCGCCGATCGCCGGCATCCTGCTGATCGTGGCGGCCGGCGGCGGCCTGAAGCAGGTGCTGGTCGACAGCGGCATCTCCAAGATCATCGCCTCCTGGGTGGAAGGCAGCACCATCTCGCCGTTGCTGCTCGCCTGGTTCGTGGCCGTCCTGATCAGGCTGGCGACCGGTTCGGCGACCGTCGCCACGATCACCACCGCCGGCATCCTGCAGCCGGTCGCCGAGACGCTGAGCAACTCGCACCTGTCTCTGCTGGTGCTGGCGATCGGGGCCGGCTCGCTGTTCTTCTCCCATGTCAACGACGCCGGGTTCTGGTTGACCAAGCAGTACTTCGGGCTGTCGGTGAGCCAGAACATCAAGTCCTGGTCGATCATGGAGACCATCCTCTCGGTGAGCGGCATCCTGGTAGTGCTGGCTCTCAGCGTCGTGATCTGAGACTCTTCGCGGCTGGCAGCGGCCGGCGGTGGCTGGCAGCGGCCGGTGAATGCGCTTGCAGTCTGCGGGGACCGACCGGCAATCCTGGAGGCAAGGTAAGGCACGGGTGGGGTACCGTCCGCCGCAGCACCATGCAACATAGTGGTACTTCACGATCACCGATGGTGATCACAGACAGGAGCGAGTGGTGGCACAGGCACGCGGGAAGAAAACGGGCACCGGCAACAAGCTGGTGATCGTGGAATCCCCTGCGAAGGCGAAGACGATCGGCGGGTACCTCGGCAGCGGGTACACCGTCGAGGCGTCCATCGGCCATATCAGGGATCTGCCCCGCAATGCCGCGGATGTCCCCGCCGCCTACAAGGGCAAACCGTGGGCCCGGCTCGGCGTCGACACCGAGCACGACTTCGAACCGCTGTACGTGATCAGCCCTGACCGCAGGCAGCAGGTCAGCAAGCTCAAGGCCCTGGTCAAGGACGCCGACGAGGTCTACCTGGCCACCGATGAGGACCGCGAGGGCGAGGCCATCGCCTGGCACCTGGTGCAGACGCTCAAGCCGTCGGTGCCGGTGCGCCGGATGGTCTTCCACGAGATCACGCCGGCCGCCATCGCCCGGGCGGTGGCCGAACCGCGCGAGATCGACGCCCACCTCGTCGACGCCCAGGAGACCCGCCGGATCCTGGACCGGCTCTACGGCTACGAAGTGTCGCCGGTGCTGTGGAAGAAGGTGCTGCCGCGGCTGTCGGCCGGCCGGGTGCAGTCGGTGGCCACCCGGATCGTCGTCGAGCGCGAGCGCCAGCGGATGGCCTTCCATACCGCCAACTACTGGGACATCGAAGGCAGTTTCACGCCGGCCGTCCGCAAGCAGGGCGATCCCGAGGCCTTCAGCGCCACCCTGGTCGCCCTGGACGACGAGCGGATCGCCACCGGCAAGGACTTCGACCCGGCGACCGGCCGGGCGTCCTCGGAGGTGCTGCACCTCGACGAATCCGGCGCCCGGGGGCTGGCCGCCCGGCTGGCCGGTGTCGACTTCGCGGTGACCCGGGTCGAGGAGAAGCCCTACCGCCGCCGGCCCTACCCGCCGTTCATGACCTCGACCTTGCAGCAGGAGGCCGGCCGCAAGCTGCGCTGGTCCTCCCAGGTCACCATGCGGGTGGCCCAGCGGCTGTACGAGAACGGCTACATCACCTACATGCGTACCGACTCGACGAACCTGTCCGAGACGGCGCTGACGGCGGCCAGGTCGCAGGCCCGCGACCTCTACGGCGACGCCTACGTGCCGGCCGAGCCGCGCCACTACAGCCGCAAGGTGAAGAACGCCCAGGAGGCGCACGAGGCGATCCGGCCGGCCGGTGACTCCTTCCGCACCCCGGGCCAGCTGGCCTCGGCGCTGTCCTCGGATGAGTTCCGGCTCTACGAGCTGATCTGGCAGCGCACCCTGGCCTCGCAGATGTCCGACGCCGTGGGCACCACCATGTCGATCCGGCTGGCCGGCACCTCGGTGGCCGGCGAGCGGGCCGAGTTCGCCACCTCCGGGCGCACCATCACCTTTCCCGGCTTCCTGCGGGCCTACGTCGAGGACACCGACGACTCGGCCGACTCGACGGCCGGTGGTTCCACGGAGTCCGGCCGTGACGACAGCGAGAAGCGGCTGCCGCAGCTCAGTCGCGGTGACGGGCTCGGGGTGCGCTCGCTGGAACCCACCGGGCACTCGACCAGCCCGCCGTCGCGCTACACCGAGGCCTCGCTGGTCAAGGCCCTGGAGGAGCTCGGGATCGGCCGGCCGTCCACCTACGCCTCGATCATGCAGACGATCCAGGACCGCGGCTACGTCTGGAAGAAGGGCACCGCGCTGGTGCCGTCCTGGGTGGCCTTCGCCGTGGTCGGCCTGCTCGAGGGCCACTTCGGCCGGCTGGTGGACTACGGCTTCACCGCCTCGGTCGAGAACGACCTGGACTCGATCGCCGGTGGCACCACCTCGCGGGTGGACTGGCTGCGCCGGTTCTACTTCGGCATCGGCGACGGCGAGCGCAGCGCCGATGACGGCCGGATCTCCGCCCAGGGCGGGCTGAAGAAGCTGATCGCCGAGCGGCTGGAGGACATCGACGCCCGGGGCGTGAACTCCATCCAGCTGTTCGGGGCCGACAGTGACATCGTCGTGCGGGTCGGGCGCTACGGCCCGTACGTCCAGCAGGGCGGCGCGGATTCCGAGCGCCGGGCCTCGGTGCCCGACGACCTGGCACCGGACGAGCTGACTCCGGAGAAGGTGCAGGAGCTGCTGTCGGCGCCCTCCGGTGACTACACGATCGGGGTCGACCCGCAGACCGGCCGCGAGATCACCGGCAAGAACGGCCGGTTCGGCCCGTACGTGACCGATGGCGAGCGGACCGCGTCGCTGTTCAAGACGATGTCGCTGGACGCCCTGAGCCTGGAGGACGCCGCCCGGCTGCTGACCCTGCCCCGGGTGGTCGGGATCGACCCGAACGCCGAGGACCGGAAGGCTGCCGAGATCACCGCCCAGAACGGCCGGTACGGGCCCTACATCAAGCGCGGCACCGACTCCAGGTCGCTGGCGTCGGAGGAGCAGCTGTTCACCGTCACCCTGGACGAGGCACTGGCGATCTTCGCCCAGCCGAAGCTGCGGGGCCGGCAGGCCGCCGCCGCGCCGCCGTTGAAGGAGCTGGGCGTCGATCCGGTGTCGCAGAAGCCGATGGTGGTCAAGGACGGCCGGTTCGGGCCGTACGTGACCGACGGCGAGACCAATGCCTCGCTGCGGCGCGATGACTCGGTGGAGGCGCTCACCGACGAACGCGCCTCGGAGCTGCTGGCAGACCGGCGGGCCCGCGGGCCGGTGAAGAAGGCCACCAAGCGTGCCGTGAAGAAGGCTCCCGCTGGATCAGCGGCCAAGAAGGTCGCCGCCAAGAAGGTGCCCGCGAAGAAGGTGCCCGCGAAGAAGACGGCCGCCAAGAAGGTTGCCGCCAAGAAGGTGGCGGCGAAGAACGCCTAGCCGGTATCGACCTCGCTGTATCGACCTCGCTGGATCGACCTAGCGGTATCGACCGAGCCGGTCGGCGGGAGCATTCCGTCCGTGCGGCACACTGGAACTGTGGCAGGCCGATATCACGAGATGACGTTCTCCGGCACGGTCGGGCGCGGCCAGGCCGCGTTCGACTCGGCGTCCCGGGCGGTGCTGAGCTTGCGCATGCATCGCAAGGCCGGCGTCCGCATGAGCATGCCGACCGACACCGTGCGGGTAGGCGACGTGATCCGGCTGAGCTTCGGCATCGGCCCGGTGGCGCTGCACGGCTCGTGTGACGTGGTGTGGGTGGCGGACGAGCCGCGCCGGCGTGGCTTCCGGTACCGGACCCGGCCCGATCATCCGGAAGAGGGTGAGGAGAGCTTCGTGGTCGACTGGGCGGCCGACGATCAGGTGGTGGTGACCATCGAGTCGCGAGCCCGGCCCAACATGCTGATCATGCGGCTGGCCGGTCCGGTCGGCCGGCTCGGCGCGGCGCTGGTCAACCGGCGCTACCTGTGGGCCGTTCGCAGGATCGTCACCAGCGAGAGCGCTGGCCCGGCGCTCGCCGGCCGGGACGGATCCGCATGACATCGCAGCCGGAACCGTTGCTGCGCGCAGTGGACGCCGTGGTCGTGCGGGTTCCCTCGCTCGAGGAGGGGCTCGCCTTCTACCACGACGCGCTCGGCCATGAACAGCTCTGGCGCACCGACACCATGCTGGCCCTGGGGTTCGGCGATTCGGAGACCGAGCTGGTGCTGGCACTCGACACCGGCCCCGAGACCGACCTGCTGGTCGAGTCGGTCGAGGACGCGGTGGCCAGGATCACCGAGGCCGGCGGCACGCTGGTCGCCGGACCGGATGACATCGCGGTGGGCAAGGTCGCCGTGGTGACCGACCCGTTCGGCAACCGGCTCACCCTGGTGGACCTGACGAATGGCCGGTTGCGGCCCGGCGGCTGACCGGGTCGTTCTGGAGCGTTCAGGTGGCGGCTAGGCCTGCTGGAACTCGATCCGGTTGCCGAACGGGTCGAAGGTGTGAAACCGCAGCAGTCCCGGTATCTCGCCGTCGGCCCGCACGCAGTCGTGGCCGGCGCCGGTCAGCGAGTCGAGCAGCGCGTCCAGCTCGGTCACCAGAAAGGCGGGATGCGCCTTGCGGGCCGGGGCAAACGGCTCCTCGACGCCGAGATGCAGCACGGCGCTGCCGGCGCTGAACCAGCAGCCACCCCGGACAGCCAGCGCCACCGGCTTCTCAACCTCGGTCATCCCCAACAGCGTCTCGTAGAACGCCCGGGCGGCATCCTCGCCGCCGGCCGGGATGGCCACCTGCACGTGATCCAGGGCCAGAATCATTAGGTCCCCTCCACCGGCTTGCGACCAGCCGTCTCGCGAGCGGCCGGCTTGTGCGCGACCACGAACGCGCGCAGGAACTCAAACACCGTACCGAACGGCCGGGCCGGGTAGGCCTGGCGTAGCAGTGCCGCGTACTCGGCAGTGAACTCCGTTGCCTCCTCTCCGGACAGCGCCTGCAGGACGGGCCGCAGACCGGTGCCCCGGACCCACTCCAGCACCGGGTCCGGCCCGCTGAGCACGTGCAGGTACGACGTCTGCCAGGCATTGACCAGCAGGCCGGCCTCCGTCAGCAGTTCCAGGTACTCCACCGGCTCGGCCACCGCGTCCTCATGCCGCAGCACGCCGGCCAACCGGTCTCGCCAGCGTGCCGAGCCCGCCAGTTCACGCATCAGCCGGTGCGACGGCGCGCCGAAATTGGCCGGAACCTGGAAGGCCAGCCAGCCGCCAGCAGCCAGCTGGTCCGCCCACCGAAGCAGCAACGCCCGGTGCCCGGGAACCCATTGCAGCAGGGCGTTGCTGATCAGCACGTCGACCCCGGTGGCCTCGAACTCCGCCGCATCGGCCAGCGCGAAGCTCAGCCGGCCACCGGCGAGGCCCGTGGCCCGCTCGATCATCTCGGCCGAGGAATCCAGCCCGCGCACCACCGCACCAGGCCAGCGCGAAGCCAGCGTCGCGGTCAGCTCCCCCGAACCACACCCCAGATCCACCACCAGGCCGGGCTGCGCCGCTTCGATCTGGCCGGCCAGGTCGAAGAACGGCCGGCTGCGCTGATCGCTGAACCTCGCGTACTGCGCCGGGTCCCATCGCAACAACGGCTGCTCCTCACGCTAGTCCGAAACACTACGATCCGCTCCGAAAACATCTTGACATCAAGAGAATATCCCTTGATGTCAAGAGACCTGCGCTAGGCTGCCGGGCATGGCTGACGAAGTGGATGCGATCGCCGCCGCGTGGCTCGCCGAGCGTCCCGACCTCGACGTGGAGCCGCTGCACATCCTGAGCCGGATCGCCCGGCTTGCCCAGCTTCTCGACGAGCGGCGCGCGCAGGCCTTCGCCGAACACGGCCTGGCCAGCCACGAGTTCGACGTGCTGGCCGCGCTGCGGCGGTCCGGTCATCCCTATGAGCGCACCCCCGGCCAGCTCATCGAGGCCACCCACGTCACCTCGGGGACCATGACCAACCGGCTGGACCGGCTGGCCGAGCGCAATCTGATCACCAGGAAGGCGCATCCCGAGGACGGCCGGCAGCTGCTGGTCCGGCTCACCGCGCTCGGCAGGCGCCGGGTGGACGCGGCCCTGCAGGAGCTGCTGTCCTCCGAGCGGGCACTGCTCGGCGGGCTGTCCCCGGCGCAGCGCAGGTTACTGGCCGGTGGCCTGCGCCGGCTGCTGCACACGCTGGCCGATCGCTGAGAAGGCTCAGCCCGTGGGAGCAGGGAATGGTCAGGCCGGCCCGTTAGGCTGAGACCCGCCCGAGCACCAGTGACCACCAGGAGCGAGCCATCTCAGCCGAATCCGCCGCCACTGCGGGTGATGCCACCGGGCGCAACCGCGACGCCAGCGTGATGGTGTCTGGCTCCGGTGCGATCCGCGGCGTGCTGGCTAACACCGCCTTCCGCCGGCTCTGGTACTGCACGGGCCTGTCCAGCCTCGGTGACTGGCTGGGGCTGCTGGCCACCACGGCGCTGGCCACCCAGCTGGCCACCGGCTACCAGGCGCAGAACTACGCCCTCGGCGGTGTGCTGGTGGTCCGGCTGCTGCCCTCGGCCATCCTGGGGCCGCTGGCGGGCGCCTTCGCCGACCGGTTCGACCGGCGCTACACGATGGTCGTCACCGATCTGCTGCGGTTCTTCCTGTTCCTGGCGATCCCGATCTTCTCGTCCCTGCCGGTGCTCTACGTCGCGACGTTCCTGATCGAGTGCATCGGGCTGTTCTGGAATCCGGCCAAGGACGCCTCGGTGCCCAACCTGGTACGCCGCGACCAGCTCGAGGCCGCGAACCAGCTCAGCCTGATCACCACCTACGGGCTCACACCGGTGCTGGCGGCGGCGCTGTTCAGCATGCTGGCGCTGATCTCGACGGCGTTCGCCGGCCGGTTCAGCTTCTTCGGCACCCACCAGGTGGACCTCGCGCTGTACTTCAACGCCGCCACCTTCCTCGTCGGCGCGCTGACAGTGCTGTTCATCAAGCAGATCTCGGGCTTCCGGGGCGCCGGCCGGCGCGAGAGCCAGCCCAGCCTCTGGGCGATGCTGGCCGAGGGCGCCCAGTTCGTCCGGTCCACCGGTCTGCTGCGCGGGCTGATCCTGGGCATCCTCGGCGCGTTCGCGGCCGGCGGGGCGGTGGTAGGCGCAGGCAAGACCTACGTCCGCAGCCTCGGCGGTGGCGACGCTGCCTACGGGATGCTGTTCGGAACGGTGTTCATGGGCCTGGGCCTCGGTATGGCGCTGGGGCCACGGGTGGCCCGCGAGGTGTCGCGGCGCCGGGTGTTCGGGCTGGCCATCGTGCTGGCCGGCAGCTGCCTGGCGCTGATGGCCGTCGTGCCGCACGTGGTACTGGCGATGATCACCGTCCTCGGCGTCGGGTTCGGGGCCGGCGTCGGCTACCTGGCCGGCATCACGCTGCTCGGCTCGGAGATCGAGGACGAGATGCGTGGCCGGATCTTCGCCTTCATCCAGTCCATGGTGCGGGTGGTGATGATCCTGGCGCTGGCAGCGGTGCCGGTGCTGGTCGGCACCATCGGCCAGCGGCGGCTGCCGGGAACCGACGGCACCGTCGACGGCACCAGGATCGTGCTGCTCGCGGCGGGTGTGCTGGCCGTGGCAACCGGGGTGCTGGCCTACCGGATGATGGACGAGCGCAGCGGGGTGCCGGTGCTCGCTGACCTCGTGACGGCGTTCCGCCGGGACTCCTCCGGCCGGCGCCGGCTGCAGTCCGGTGGGGTGCTGATCGCCTTCGAGGGCGGCGAGGGAGCCGGCAAGTCCACCCAGATCGCGTTGCTGGCCGAGGCGATCCGCGCTACCGGGCGAACCGTGGTGGTCACCCACGAACCCGGCGCCACCTCCGTCGGCCGCCAGATCCGCGGTCTGGTACTCGATTCGGACGAGCGGATCTCGCCGCGCTCGGAGGCGCTGCTGTTCGCCGCCGACCGGGCACAGCACGTCGCCACGGTGATCCGGCCGGCGCTGGACCGTGGCGAGGTGGTGATCACCGACCGGTTCGTCGACTCCTCGCTGGCCTACCAGGGCGCCGGCCGGACGCTGGCCCTGGAGGACGTCAAGCGGCTGTCCCGGTGGGCCACCGAGGAGCTGGTGCCGGACCTGACGGTGCTGCTGGACGTCCCGGCCGAGGTCGGGCTGGCCCGGATGCACCGGCGGGAGGCCGGTCCCGAGGCCGGCACCGGTAACAGCAGCAGCTCCGGGCCGGACCGCCTCGAGCGCGAGACCCTGGAGTTTCACGAGCGGGTCCGGGCCGGTTTCCGGTCCTTGGCAGAATCGGACCCGAACCGCTACCTGGTGCTCGATGCCAGCCGCCCGATCCAGGACTTGGCGGCCACCATCAGCACCCGGGTGCTGGCGGTGCTGCCCGCTGCCCAGGCCGGCAGCCAGCCCGGCCCGCAGCCGGCTGGCCGCCGGCCCGAGACGGC
>NZ_DASVQG010000158.1:0-28864 GCF_036389215.1 Jatrophihabitans sp. | reverse complement strand
AGATGACCTAGGCCTCGTCTACTACCCTCCCGGCCTTGGTTGGAGTTCATACCGGAACTGGATGCTCGCCGTCGCTGACCGGGTCGAGCAAGCGCTCCGTAAGTCTCCGGCCGCCTGAGCTAACGCAGTCATCCCGCCCGACTCGCCGCGACGCCGCGACCTGCGGCCCATCTGCTGATCATGGGCCGGGGCCTGCGGGGTGTGCTGGGCGCGACTGTCGGCCGCACCGCCGAGCGCCGGCCGGCGGGTCGCCCTGCGATGGACGGCCGACGGTGCCGTCTACTTGCTACAGGGGCGACTCTCTCAGCCGCGCCACTGGTTGCGCCGGCGCCGGCGGTCCCAGACCAGGCCGATCAGCAGCACGAGCATCATCGAGATCAGTGCCACGTCCCCGGTGCGGTTGTAGTGCGTGGTGGTCAGCAGCGCACCGAGGATCAGGAAGGTGACCCAGCCGCCGACCTGGCGTCCGGTCACGAACTCGTGGTGCCAGCCCCAGTCCTCGGGACGCTCATGCTCCTGGGTCCGGGCGTGCTCGACATCGGTACCGGCGATGGGGTTGGACTCGGCTGCCACGTTCGATCACTCCTGTAACGGCGGTTCGGCTGCGGGCTCGGGCACGATGCGGGGTGGCGAGAGCTGGCTGCTCCGCGCCCTCCTCATTCTGGCACTCGGTTTCGCTGCCCTGGCACCGCGGCACCCGTCGGCTTGCGGTGATCGGCCAGAATGGCGCGATGACCACTCCTGCCGGGACCACTCCTGCCGGGACCACTCCTGCCGGGACCGCTCCTGCCGGCCAGCGCCGCGTCGTCCTGCTCGGCTCGACCGGCTCGATCGGCACCCAGGCCCTGGACGTGATCGACAGGGCCGGCGAGCGGTTCTCGGTCACGGCCGTCTGCGCGGGCGGTGGCAACCTCGAGCTGCTCGCCGAGCAGGCGCTGCGCTGGCAGGTCGGTTGGGTCGGCGTCAGCACGCCGGCTGCTGCCGAGGAATTGCGGGACCGGCTGGCCGCCGGCTGCCCGGCCGGCCGGACCCCGCCGCAGGTGCTCGCCGGCCCGGACGCGACCGCGCAGCTGGCAACGCTGGACTGTGACGTCGTGCTCAACGGCGTGGCCGGTGCCCAGGGTTTGCGCGCTACCCTGGCCGCGCTGGAGGCCGGGCGGACCGTGGCGCTGGCCAACAAGGAGTCACTGATCGCCGGCGGGCCGCTGGTGCTGGCCGCCGCCAAGCCTGGCCAGCTGATACCGGTCGATTCCGAGCACTCGGCGTTGGCGCAGTGCCTGCGCTCGGGCACCGCGGCCGAGGTGCGCCGGCTGGTGCTCACCGCAAGCGGAGGCCCCTTCCGCGGCTGCCGGCGCGCCGACCTGGAGGCCGTCACCCCGCAGCAGGCGCTGGCGCACCCCACCTGGGCGATGGGCCCGCTGATCACCACCAACTCGGCGACCCTGGTGAACAAGGGGCTGGAGTTGATCGAGGCCCAGCTGCTGTTCGGCGTCGACTACGACCGGGTCGAGGTGGTGGTGCACCCGCAGTCGGTGGTGCACTCGATGGTCGAGTTCGTCGACGGCGCCACCCTGGCCCAGGCCAGTCCGCCGGACATGCGGCTGCCGATCGCACTGGCGCTGGCCTGGCCGGACCGGGTGGCCGGCGCCGCGCCGGGGCTGGACTGGAGCCAGGCGCAGTCCTGGACCTTCGAGCCGGTGGACAACGAGGCGTTTCCGGCCATCGAGCTGGCGCGGGCCGCCGGCGTCGCCGGTGGCTGCGCGCCGGCGGTCTACAACGCGGCCAACGAGGAGGCGGTGGCGGCCTTTCACAGCGGAGCCTGTGGTTTCCTCGGCATAGTCGACACCGTGCGGACCGTGCTGGAGCGCTGGCTCGACGGCGAGCACGCGGCCGCCGGTGACCCGCGCGACATCGCCGACGTCGAGCAGGCCCAGCTGTGGGCGCGCCGGCAGGCGGCGGCGGTGCTGGGAATCGGCTAGCTGGCCGCCGAGCCGTCCAGCACGAGGCACAATTGATACCGAGAACACCGCGGGGACGTACCCGGCGCGGTTGGGGAGGATGACACAGGAGTGCTCTACGCACTGGGCGTGCTTGCCTTCGCCGTCGGGCTGCTGGCTTCCATCGCGCTGCACGAGATCGGCCACCTGGTGCCCGCCAAGAAGTTCGGCGTGCGGGTCACCCAGTACATGGTCGGCTTCGGCCCCACCATCTTCTCGCGACGGCGCGGCGAGACCGAGTACGGGCTCAAGGCCATCCCGCTGGGCGGCTACATCCGGATGATCGGGATGGTGCCGCCACGCGCGGACGGCAAGCGGTTCCGCGGGCCACGCCGGATGGGGGAGCTGGTCGAGGAGTTCCGGGCCACCAGCCGCACCGAGGTCACCGCCGCCGACACCAACCGGCAGTTCTACCGGCTCACGCCGGGCAAGAAGATGATCGTGATGCTCGGCGGCCCGAGCATGAACCTGCTGATCTTCTTCGTCCTCACGATCCTGCTGTACGGCTTGATCGGGGTGCGTGCGCCGACCACCACGGTGGGCTCGGTCAGCAACTGCGTGGTCTCCAGCACCGTCAGCGACCAGACCTGCCCGGCACCGACCAGCTCTGGCTACCGCAAGGCCCCGGCCAACGGCGTCCTGCAGCCCGGTGACAACATCACCGCCATCAACGGCACGCCGATCAAGAACTGGTCCGACGCCGTCCGGGTGATCGAGGCCTCGCCCGACAAGAGGATCACCCTGTCGGTGCGCCGCGACGGCAAGCCGGTGCAGCTGAGCATCACCCCGGTCCTCAACACCAAGTACACCGGCACCGGCACCGAGACCAAGCAGGCCGGCTTCATCGGTATCAGCACCACCGAGGCCTACCAGCGGCTGACGCCCGGCCAGATCCGCAGCGTGATCTGGCAGCAACTCGGCCTGAGCGTCGAGGCCCTCAAGCAGTTCCCCGCCAAGATCGGCAGCCTGGTGGGCACCGTCTTCCAGGGCAAGCCACGCGACCAGAACGGCGCGGTCGGAGTGGTCGGCCTCGGCCGGATCGGTGGCGAGATCGCCGAGAGCGCCCAGGTGGCGGCACTGGACAAGGTCTCGATGCTGCTGAGCCTGCTGGCCAGCGTCAACCTGCTGCTCTTCTTCTTCAACCTGCTGCCACTGCTGCCGCTGGACGGCGGCCACGTGGCCGGCGCCCTCGTCGAGGCGATCCGGCGCGGTATCGCCCGGCTGCGCAAGCGGCCGAGGCTGATCTTCGTCGACGTCGCACAGCTGGTGCCGGTGATGTACGTGGTGGCCAGCATCCTGATCGTCTTCTCGGTGCTGGTGATGTACGCCGACATCGTCAAGCCGATCACCCTGCCCAACTGAGCAGGCACCGCCCGCGTCATCCGAGTCGGCCCAGCCGACAGACCTTGAGGAGAATGCCTTGACCAAGCCCGTGGTGGACTTCCCGCCCGGAGAGCTGACCGGAGAGCTGCAGATCCGTGACCTGATCGAGGGCGACGGCCCGGTCGCCCAGGCCGGCCAGCAGGCGGTCGTGCACTACGTCGGGGTGGCGCACTCGACCGGGGCGGAGTTCGACGCCAGCTACAACCGCAACTCACCGTTCACCTTCCCCCTCGGTGGCGGCCGGGTGATCGCCGGCTGGGATCAGGGCGTGCAGGGCATGAAGGTGGGCGGCCGCCGGGAGCTGATCATCCCGCCGCACCTCGGTTACGGTGACCGCGGTGCCGGCGGCGCCATCAAGGGCGGCGAGACCCTGATCTTCGTGGTCGACCTGCTCGACCTGCGCTGACGCGGGTCGTCGGCCACCACCGTTCTCCGCACCACATCGAAGGGATCGAGGAAATCCAGTGAGCGTTCCGGTCGCGTTGGGCATGCCGGCGGCACCGCCGCCGGTGCTGGCCCCGCGCAGGAAGTCCCGCAAGATCGCGGTGGGCTCGGTGGCCGTCGGCGGTGACGCGCCGATCTCGGTGCAGTCGATGACGACCACGCTCACCTCGGACATCAACGCGACCCTGCAGCAGATCGCCGAGCTGACCGCCACCGGCTGCGACATCGTCCGGGTGGCCTGCCCGAGCCAGGACGACGCCGACGCGCTGCCGGCGATCGCGAAGAAGAGCCAGATCCCGGTGATCGCCGACATCCACTTCCAACCCAAGTACGTCTTCGCCGCGATCGACGCAGGCTGTGCCGCAGTGCGGGTGAACCCGGGCAACATCCGGGCCTTCGACGATCAGGTGGGCGCCATCGCGCGGGCCGCCGCCGACGCCGGGGTGTCGATCCGGATCGGGGTGAACGCCGGCTCGCTGGACAAGCGGCTGCTGGCCAAGTACGGCAAGGCCACCCCGGAGGCGCTGGTGGAGTCGGCGCTGTGGGAGGCCTCGCTGTTCGAGGAGCACGGTTTCCGCGACTTCAAGATCTCGGTCAAGCACAACGACCCGGTGGTGATGGTGCGGGCCTACGAGCTGCTGGCCGAGCAGTGCGACTACCCGCTGCATCTCGGGGTGACCGAGGCGGGTCCGGCGTTCCAGGGCACCATCAAGTCCGCGGTGGCGTTCGGCGCGCTGCTCAGCAAGGGCATCGGCGACACCATCCGGGTCTCGCTGTCCGCTCCGCCGGTCGAGGAGGTCAAGGTCGGCCTGCAGATCCTGCAGTCGCTGAACCTGCGCCAGCGCAAGCTCGAGATCGTCTCCTGCCCGTCCTGCGGCCGGGCCCAGGTCGACGTCTACTCCCTTGCCGAGAAGGTCACCGCCGGCCTGGAGGGCATTGAGGTGCCGCTGCGGGTCGCCGTCATGGGCTGCGTGGTGAACGGCCCGGGTGAGGCCCGCGAGGCCGACCTCGGGGTGGCCAGCGGCAACGGCAAGGGCCAGATCTTCGTGCGGGGCGAGGTCGTCAAGACCGTGCCCGAGTCGATGATCGTGGAGACCCTGATCGAGGAGGCGCTGCGGATGGCCGAGCAGATGACCGCCGACGGGGTGGCCTCGGGCGAGCCGTCGGTGGCCGTCAGCTGACGTCGTGCCCCAAGGCGATGCAACGGTAATTCGTTTGTGGCGGCTCGGCCAGCGCGGCAGACTCGACCGACGTGGACGTAGAAGTAAGACCGGGGACAGCTGAGGATCACGCCGAGATCCTTCGGCTGGACGGCAACTCCTTCGGCACCCACCCCACCGAGCAGGACGCCGAGGACTCCTTCGCCGTCGATCCGCCGGAGTTCCTGGTGGCCACGGTCGGCGACCGGATCGTCGGCGTCACCGGTGCCTACCGGTTCGCGAGCATGACGGTGCCCGGCGGGTCGCTGGCCGTACCGGGCGTCAGCTGGGTGTCGGTGAGCCCGACGCACCGCCGGCGCGGCGTGCTGCGCGCGCTGATGGACCGGCAGGTGCGCGACTTCGCCGCCGAGGGGGCGCCGGCGGCGATCCTGACCGCGAGCGAGGGCGGCATCTACAGCCGGTTCGGCTACGGCCCTGCCACCTTGGTGCGCCGAACGGTGATCGACCGGCCTGCGGCGACGCTGATCCGTCCCGCGCGGGACGCCGGCGACGAGGTGCGGTTGTTGACCGCCGAGCAGGCCCGCCCGGTGCTGCCCGAGCTGCACCGGCGCTGGCGCGAGCAGGTGCCCGGGGCGCTCGACCGGACAGAGCCCTGGTGGGACTCGGTCTTCCGGGACCGCGAGCAGTGGCGGGACGGGATGAGCGCGAAGTTCTACCTGGTGCATCCCGAGGGTTACCTGAGCTACCGGGTGAAGCACAACTGGAACGACGGCTTGCCGGCGCACATGTGCTGGATCAACGAATATGCCGTCTGCACCACCGACGCGCATGCCGCGCTCTGGCAGGTCGTGCTGGGTATGGACCTGTTCGGCAGCATCGAGAGCCTGCAGATCCCGGTGGACGACCCGCTGCCGTTCCTGCTCACCAATCCCCGCCAGGTGCGCACCACCGTCGTCAACGACGGGGTGTGGGTGCGTCCGATCGACGTTGCGGCGATGCTGGCCGCGCGCAGCTACCGGGTGGAGATCGACACCGTGGTGCACGTGCAGGACCCGTTGCTGGGCGACCGGCGGGTGGCGCTGACCGGCGGCCCGGACGGCGCGAGCTGCGTGCCGACCGACCGGCCGGCAGAGGTCAGCTTCAGCCTGGCCGGCCTCGGCTCTGCCTACCTCGGCGGGCACCGGCTGCAGACGCTGGCCCGGGCCGGCCTGCTGCAGTGTGAGGATCCGGCGCTGCTGGGTCGGCTGGAGCTGGCTTTCGGCACCGACCGGGCACCGTTCCACGGCACGGCGTTCTAGCCCGAAACTTCGGCACCAGGGCGCCGGTACGCCGTAGGCGGGCGTGAGCGGTACGTTTTGTACATGACCGTGATTCACGCCCAACCCCGGGTGCTGATGGCTGCCGACGAGCTGGCGGTGCGGTCGCTGGTGCAGCGCAACCGGGTGCTCAACTGCGTTCTGGACGCCCGCTTGCAGCGCGCCCCGGACCTCAACCCGCACCGGTTGGGCGGCTACCTGTGGGGCGTCGGCGAGGCGGGCGAGGCGTTGCGCGCGGCGGTCCTCGCGGGCGGCAACCTGATCCCGGTCGGTGAGGATCTCGGCGCCCTGGAGCTGATCGCCGGCCAGCTGGCCCGGACCGGGCGGGGCTGCTCCTCGATCGTCGGTGACGCCGAGTCGGTGGGTGTGATGTGGTCGGTGCTGTCCCGGCGCTGGGGTCCCGCGCGGGCGATCCGGGCCAGCCAGCCGCTGTTGTGCACCGAATCGCCGCCGGGGGTGGAGCCCGACAGCCGGGTCCGCCGGGTCCGCCCGGCCGAGTTGCCCCGGTTCCTGCCGGCAGCGGTGGCGATGTTCACCGAGGAACTCGGCATGTCGCCGACCGGCCACGACGCCGGCCGCGGCTACCGGGCCCGGGTGGCCGACCTGATCAGCTCCGGCCGGGCGTTCGCCCGCTTCGACACCCGCGGGGAGGTCGAGTTCAAAGCCGAGATCGCGGTGCTGGGCAATGCCACCGCTCAGATCCAAGGCGTCTGGGTACGCCCGGACCTGCGCGGCAAGGGGATCGGCACGGCGGCGATGGCGGCGGTCCTGAGGTTCGCCCTGCAACTGGCGCCGACGGTGAGCCTGTACGTCAACGACTACAACATCGCCGGCCGCCGGCTCTACGACCGGCTCGGGATGCGGCAGGTCGGCACCCTGCGCACGGTGCTGTTCTGAGCCGTGTCGGATCATGGGGGTAGTAATCCAGCATGGGTAGTAATCCAGCATGGGTAGTCATCCAGCATGGGTAGTTCCTCCGGCATGACCCTGGATGCGGTGATCTTCGACTGGGGCGGCACGCTCACCCCCTGGCACACCATCGATCCGTTCGAGTGCTGGCTGGCGGTGACCGCCGACGAGGTGCAGGCGCAGGCGTTGCACGTCGCCGAGAGCAGCGTCTGGGCCGCGGTCAAGGACGATCACCGCAGCGGCACCTTCGAGCAGATCCTGGAGCAGGCGGCGCTGACGCTGACCGAGCAGCAACGGCGCACGTACTACCAGTGGTGGGACGCCCACAGCTACACCGACCCGACGGTGCCCGAGCTGTTCACCGCCCTGCGGCAGCGCGGGCTCAAGGTGGGGGTGCTGTCCAACACGACCTGGCCCGCCACCGAGCACCGGCGGATCTTCGAGCGCGACGGCATCGACCACCTGATCGACGGCGCGGTGTACTCCTCCGAGATCGCCTGGGCCAAGCCGCATCCGGAGGCGTTCCGGGCGGCGCTGAACGCGGTGGGCGTCACGGACCCGGGCCGGGCGGTCTACGTCGGGGACCGGCTGTTCGAGGACGTCTTCGGCGCCAACCGGGTCGGCATGCACGCGGTGCTGGTGCCACACAGCGACATTCCGCCGGCGCAGGTCACCGGTATCGAGGGCACCCCGGACGCGGTGGTGCACGAGCTGCTCGACCTGGTGCCCCTGATCGACGGCTGGCTGGCCAGCGGCGTGCCGGTTCGCGAGCCCGATCCAAGAGGTTCGGTCTAGAGGCCGGGAAAGGGCGTCGTCGGGGCGTTCGGGCTGAGCAGCGAGCGCCATTCGGTGGCAGTGAGTGCCGCGGTGGTCAGCCCGGTCAGCGCCTGCCGGCGGAGGCTGGCCTGCTCAGCGGCGGTCGGCGCCGTTCCCCCGGAGGAAGCTGGGCCGACACTCGCCCCGGAGGAAGCCGTCGTCCCGGAGGAAGGGCCGGCACTCGTCCCGCCGACGGCCAGCACCGGCGCCACCAGCAGGTAGCGGTAGGCGCCGGCACAGTCCTCTTCCAGGTCCAGCGCCCAGCGCTGCGCGTCGGCGGGCCCGGTGATCGGTTGGGCCGCGGCATAGCTGGCCTCGGCCGGCACCGGGCTGACCCGGCGAGCGGCAAGTTGAGCCATCAGCTCATCCCGGGTACGCCGGTGGCCCGCTTCCAGCTGTCGGGCGCGCCGGACCTGGCCGGGGCTGCGCAGCGTCACCCCGATCACCGGATAGCCGAACACCGCGGCGTGCTGGGTCGCCAGCACCCGCTGCAGCGCCTGCACCACGGCGTCCTGGGGCGCCGTCATCCGAGCACTCGAGAGTGGCTGGTCAGGCAGGCTGCGATGCTGCCCAGCAGCGGCACAACCTCACCGGCATGGGCCTCGGTGGCCGGCCAGTCCAGGCAGGCCTGGCTCGTGGCAGCCGCAGCAGAGCGGCTCGCCGCCGCCAGCGCCGGAAGGGTGGTGACCGGGCTGCCGGTACCCGCTGCCGTCGTGCCCGGCGGCAGGCTGCTGCCCGGTGTCCGGCTGCCCGGCGGCACGCTGCTGCCCGGTGTCCGGCTGCCCGACACCGTCGAGCTGGTGCTCAGCCGCCACCCCGGATAGTGCTGCAGGACCGCGCGCAGTGCGTTGCCGTGCGCCGCCACGTCGGCCCGCAGGCCGGCCAGGCCGGGGTGCGCGGGCTGGTTTGCCAGGACCAGGTCATAGCCGTCCAGCAGGTGGCGCTGCCGGGCCAGGGCGGCGGTCAACGCCACGGGCGGCGGGGGCGGCGGCACGGCGACCTTGTGCTTGATCGGCCTGGTCAGCCCGAGCAGCGCGCCGCCGGCCAGCGCCGAGCCGAGCAGTGCCCGGCTGAGCAAAGTCCTGCGGGATATGTCGGCCATGGCGCGAGCAGTCTTTCAGATACCGGTAAGCTGGCACGACAGCCTTCCAAGCTGGCGCGCCGGACTTCGCGGGCATACTTGGCCACAACTGGACACCGACGGGAGCGCCTGAACATGACTGCGCAACGTCAACAGCTCATCGAGCTGATCCGCCCGGTCATCACCGCTGCGGGATATGACCTGGACGAGCTTTCGGTGACGGCCGCCGGCCGTCGGAGCCTGATCCGGGTCAGTGTCGATGGTGACCACGGCATCGACCTCGACGCCGTCGCGACCATCTCCCGGACGATCTCCGACGTGCTCGACGATGACAGTGGCACCGGTGCGAGCTTCGCCGGCCCGTACGTGCTGGAGGTCAGCTCACCCGGGGTCGACCGGCCGCTGACCCAGCCGAAGCACTGGCGCCGGGCCATCGGCCGGCTGGTCACCATCGGAGTCGAGGGCCGGCAACTGACCGGACGGGTCCTCTCCGTCGATGACTCCACGGTGGTGCTCGACATCGCCGGCACCGAACGCAGCCTGCCGATGGCGGGACTGGGCCCCGGCCGGGTCCAGGTGGAGTTCTCCCGGCCGGGGGAGGCCCCGTCCGATGCCGGCGAGGCCGACGGGGCGGACCCCAACGACAACGCCGACCTCGAGGACAGCGTGGACCTCGACGACAGCGCGGACGTCGACGACGGCATGAACCTCGACGACGATGACGACGGCGAGTTCGACGAGTTCGCCAATGAGGAACTGGAACATCAGCGGAACCACACAAAGGAGGCCTAAGCCATGGTCTCGGTAGACATCGCGGCACTGCGCAGTATCGAGCGAGAGAAGGAGATTTCCTTTGAGACCGTCATGCAGGCGCTGGAAACGGCGCTGCTGACGGCATACCGGCATACCAACCACCCGATGCCGCATGCCCGGGTCGAGATCGACTCCAAGTCCGGCGCGGTCACCGTCTGGGCGGCGGAGTACTCACCCGACGGCGAGCTGATCGAGGAGTTCGACGACACCCCCACCGACTTCGGCCGGATCGCGGCGATGACGGCCAAGCAGGTCATCATGCAGCGGTTGCGTGACGCCGAGCACGACAACACCTACGGCGAGTACTCCGGTCACGAAGGTGACATCGTCACCGGCATCATCCAGGCCGACGCGCAGGCCTCCCAGCGCGGCCTGGTCGTGGTGAACCTGGGCAAGGTCGAGGCCGTGCTGCCGCAGTCGGAGCAGGTGCCGGGTGAGGTCTATGACCATGGCAGCCGGATCAAGTGCTACGTGGTTTCGGTGACCCGTGGGATGCGCGGCCTGCAGATCACCCTCAGCCGGACGCACCCGAGCCTGGTCAAGAAGCTGTTCGCCCTGGAGGTGCCCGAGATCGCCGACGGCAGCGTCGAGATCATGGCGGTGGCCCGTGAGTCCGGCCACCGGACCAAGATCGCCGTGCGCAGCAAGGTCGAGGGGCTCAACGCCAAGGGTGCCTGCATCGGGCCGATGGGCCAGCGGGTTCGCAACGTGGTGGCCGAGCTGCACGGCGAGAAGATCGACATCATCGACTACGACGAGAATCCGGCAACCTTCGTCGGCAACGCGCTGTCGCCCGCCGTCGCCCGTGAGGTCCAGGTCATCGACCCGGTGGCCAAGGCGGCCCGGGTGGTGGTGCCCGACTACCAACTGTCGCTGGCGATCGGGCGCGAAGGCCAGAATGCCAGGCTGGCGGCCCGGTTGACCGGCTGGCGGATCGATATCCACTCCGACGCGGAGCAGTCCGAACCCTCCGGCCCGGGAGTGGAGGAGTGGGATGCCGAACCGTCCGTCGACATCCGGCCGGTGACGCGGGGATCCGCCCGACTGGTGGCCGAATCCGGCGCCGGTGGGGAGTAGAGTTGTCCCTGGCCGTCAGCTCGACGGTGGCCGGCTCGATGACGCACGCGTTCCGCGTACCTGCATCGGCTGCCGCCAGCGGGCACCGGCCACCGATCTGCTTCGCGTCGTAGCGGGGCCAGCAGTGTCCACCGAGGCCGGGAACTCGTCGAGTCCGCCGGGTTTGTCGGTCCGGGTGCTGCCGGATCCGCGACGCCGTGCCTCCGGACGGGGAGCCTGGCTTCACCCGGTTCCCGGATGCATGGAGCTCGCCGAGCGTCGTCGGGCGTTCGGACGGGCCTTGCGCAGCACCGCCCACCTGGACGTCTCGCCGGTTCGGACGTACGTCGAGTCGATTGCCGGGTCATAGACCGGTGGATCGAGTCGGAATTGCCCTCCGCCAGCTTCCGCTGACCGAGTACGCAGCGATTGTGAGAAGAAGAGCTATGAGCACCCGATGAAGCGCCAACCATGATTGCGTTTCCCACCTAAATCGGGACCGTGCGGGCTGACCGCCGGTCCTGCGACGAAGGAGTCCAGTGGCAGGCAAGGCCCGCGTACACGAGCTCGCGAAAGAACTCGGCGTACCCAGCAAGGAAGTTCTGGCAAAGCTCAGCGAACTCGGTGAGTTCGTCAAGAGCGCATCGTCCACGGTCGAGGCGCCGGTCGCCCGGCGGCTCCGTGAGGCGTTCCCGATCTCGACCCAATCCCAGCCCAAGAAGACCGCACCCGCGTCGGCACCCAGGCCCGTCTCCCGACCGGCAGCCGACGTCGCCCCGGTGACCTCGCCGCCCCCGGCCGCCTCGCAGGCTCCGGCTCCGGCGGCTGCCCCGACCCCGATCGCGGCAGCGGCCACCGCCGCACCCGCACCGGTGTCCGAGCCCGGCCTCGCCCGGCCCGCGGCGCCGTCGCCGGCCCCGCGTCCCGGTGCGCCGCGTCCCGGTGGCCCGAGGGTCGCCAACAACCCGTTCGGCGTCGGTGGCGGCCAGCCCGCCCCCCGGCCCGGAGCTCCGCGTCCCGGCGGTTCACCATCCGGGCAGTCCCAGATGCCACCCCGTCCGGCCGGTCCGCGTCCCGGCGGTTCGCCCGGCGCCGGCGGCCCCCGTCCCAACCCCGGCATGATGCCGCCCCGCCCGAACCCGGGCATGGTGCCTGGCCGCGGCGGGGGTCCCGGCGGCGCTGGCGGTCCCGGCCGTCCCGGCGCGCCCGGCCGTCCCGGCGGTCCCGGTGGTGCCGGTGCCGGCCGTCCCGGCGGTCCCGGCCGTCCCGGTGGCCCTCCCGGCGCCGGCGGCGGTTACCGCGGCGGTCCCGGTGGTGGCAGCGGCGGCGCCCCCGGTGGCGCACCCGGTGGCGGCGGTGGCGGTTTCGGCTCCCGTCCCGGTGGTGGCGGTCCCGGTGGCCGTGGTCGCGGTGCCGGCACGGCCGGCGCGTTCGGCCGGCAGGGTGGCCGTCCGACCCGTGGTCGCAAGAGCAAGAAGCAGCGCCGTCAAGAGTTCGACAACATGTCCGCTCCGTCGCTGGGCGGCGTGCAGGTTCCGCGCGGCAGCGGTGAGGTGCTGCGGCTTCCCCGCGGCGCGTCGCTGTCGGACTTCGCCGAGAAGATCAATGCCGAGCCGGCCGCGCTGGTGACGGTGATGTTCCACCTCGGCGAGATGGTCACCGCGACCCAGTCGGTGAATGAAGAGGTCCTGCAGTTGCTGGGGGCCGAGCTGAACTACAACGTCCAGGTCGTCAGCCCCGAGGACGAGGACCGCGAGCTGCTCGAGTCCTTCGACCTGACCTTCGGCTCTGACCAGGGCGGCGAGGGCGACCTCATCGCCCGCCCGCCGGTGGTGACCGTGATGGGTCACGTCGACCACGGTAAGACCCGGCTGCTCGATGCGATCCGCAAGTCCAACGTCATCGCAGGCGAGGCCGGTGGCATCACCCAGCACATCGGTGCCTACCAGGTCCATGTGGAGCACGACGCCCTCGAGCGGGCCATCACCTTCATCGACACCCCCGGTCACGAGGCGTTCACCGCCATGCGTGCCCGAGGTGCCTCCACCACCGACATCGTGGTGCTGGTGGTCGCGGCCGACGACGGGGTGATGCCTCAGACGATCGAGGCGCTCAACCACGCCCAGGCGGCGGACGTGCCGGTCGTGGTCGCGGTGAACAAGATCGACAAGGAAGGCGCCAACCCGCAGAAGGTGCGCCAGCAGCTCACCGAATACGGGCTGGTGGCCGAGGAGTACGGCGGTGACACGCTGTTCGTCGACGTGTCCGCGCGCAACAACGTCAACATCGACGGGCTGCTCGAGGGCATCCTGCTGACCGCGGACGCGGCCCTGGACCTGCGGGCCAACCCGAATCAGGACGCCCAGGGCATCGCCATCGAGGCACACCTGGACCGCGGCCGTGGTCCGGTGGCGACGGTGCTGGTCCAGCGCGGGACGCTGCACGTCGGCGACTCGATCGTCGCCGGCGACGCCTTCGGCCGGGTCCGGGCGATGCTCGACGACGACGGCAAGCCGGTGGAGATAGCCGGACCGGGTACTCCCGTGATGGTGCTGGGTCTGACGTCGGTTCCCGGCGCGGGTGACTCCTTCATCGTCGTGGAGGAGGACCGGATCGCGCGCCAGATCGCCGACCGGCGCTCGGCCCGCGAGCGCAACGCCCAGCTCGCCTCCAACCGGCGGCGGATCTCCCTGGACGACCTGGACAAGGCGCTGGCTGCCGGTGAGGTCCAGCAGCTGAACCTGATCATCAAGGGTGACGTGTCCGGTTCGGTGGAAGCCCTCGAGGATTCACTGCTGAAGATCGAGCTCAACGACGGCAACGACGAGGTCTCGCTGCGGGTGATCGGCCGCGGCGTCGGTGCCATCACCGAGAACGACATCAACCTCGCCATCGCCTCCGACGCGGTGGTGATCGGCTTCAACGTCCGGCCCGAGGGCAAGGCGCGCGAGGCTGCCGAACGTGAGGGCGTCGACGTCCGGTACTACACGGTCATCTACCAGGCGATCGACGAGATCGAGGCCGCGCTCAAGGGCATGCTCAAGCCCGAGTTCGTCGAGGCCCAGCTCGGGACGGCCGAGGTGCGCGAGGTCTTCCGGGTTCCGAAGATCGGCAATGTCGCCGGTTCGATCGTCCGGTCGGGCACCATCCGGCGCAACTCCAGGGCCCGGTTGGTCCGCGACGGCATCGTGGTCAACGAGCATCTCAACGTCGAGTCGCTGCGGCGGTTCAAGGACGATGCCACCGAGGTGCGTGAAGGTTTCGAGTGCGGTATCGGTCTCGGGTCGTTCAACGACATCAAGATCGGCGACATCATCGAGACCTTCGAGATGCGTGAGAAGCCACGCGGCTAGTACGTCAGCGAGGTCCCGAGAAGGTCATGCTCAGCCCGCCTGGCGGCGCTGGGCATGACCTTCGGCGGGCCGTGAGGTCAGCAAGGAGTTCCAGCCATGGCCGATTCACCACGCGCGCGCCGGATGGCCGGTCGTATCCGCCAGATCGTCGCGTCCTACATCGAGAGCCAGATCAAGGATCCGAGACTGGGGATGGTGACCGTCACCGACGTCAAGATCACCGGTGACCTGCACGACGCATCGGTGTATTACACGGTGCTCGGTGACGAGGCCGAACGGGCTGACTCGGCTGCCGCCCTCGAGGCCGCCAAGGGGCAGATCCGCAGCGAGGTGGGACGCCAGACCCAGGTCAAGTTCACTCCTACGGTGTCGTTCTTCCTCGACGAGCTGCCGCAGTCGGCCCAGCACATCGACGAGTTGCTCGCCGTCGCCCGGCAGGCCGATGCCCAGGTCGAGCAGGCCCGGGCACACGCGGTGCCGGCCGGTGATCCCGACCCGTACCGCAAGCCACGTGACGTCGACGACGAGTGAGCCGGCCGGTGGCGCTGCCGGCGGGGGCTTGGCGTTCCGGCTGGCCGGCCCGTCGGACTGGCCACTGATCTGGCCGTTCTGGCACCAGATCGTGGCCGCCGGCGACACCTACTGCTACGACCCGGCGATGGGCTACGACGCCGGCCGGCAGCTGTGGTTCGGCTCGCCGCCGGACGGCGTCTGGCTGGTGAGCGACGGCCGGCTGGTGAGCGGCGGCCGGGGCACCGAAGCTCCTGACGGCCAAGCCACCGAAGCCTCCGGCGACGGGCTGGATTCGGGTCCGGCCACCGTGCTGGGCAGCTACCGGCTGGGCCCCAACAAGGCCGGCCCCGGCTCGCACATCGGCAGCGCGTCCTACATGGTCAGCGAGTCCGCCCGCGGCCGGGGGATCGGCCGGGCGATGGTGCTGCACTGCCTGGACCAGGCCCGCGCGGCCGGTTTCCGGGGCCTGCAGTTCAACGCGGTGGCCGCCTCGAACGGATATGCGGTGAAGCTCTATCTCGATCTCGGGTTCTCGGTGATCGGCACGGTGCCGGGCGGTTTCCACCATCCGGAGCAGGGCTTCGTCGATCTGCTGATCATGTTCCACCCGCTGTGAGCCGGCGTTGAGCGTCGTCGAGGTTCCGGCCCGCCGGATCGTGGCGCTGGCGGCGTCGGCGTTCGTGGTGCTGGCCGCCGAGCCGCTGTTCGTGCTGGTGGACACTGCCGTCGTCGGGCACCTGGGCCGGGTGGAGCTCGCCGCCCTCGGCGCGGCCGGCACCGTAATGACGATGCTGGCGGTGCTCGGCAGCACGCTGGAGTACGGCACCACCGGACGGGCGGCCCGCTACTTCGGCGCCGGTCGCCGGCCGGCGGCGGTGAACGAGGGAGTCCAGGCGTCCTGGTTGGCCCTGGGCATCGGGCTGTTGGCGGTGCTGGTCGGTGAGCTGGTGGCCCGGCCGGTGGTGGAGGCGGTCACCGGTGGCCCCGGAACGGTCGCCGACGAGGCCACCCAGTGGCTGCGCATCGCCATCCTGGGGCTGCCCGGCATCCTGCTGGTGCTGGCCGGCAACGGCTGGCTGCGCGGGGTCCAGGACACCCGGACGCCGGTGCGGATCGTGGTGGTGGCCAACCTGCTCTCAGCGATCGCATCGCCGCTGCTGGTCTATCCGGCCGGGCTCGGGCTGACCGGCTCGGCGATCGCCAACGTGCTGGCGCAATGGGTCGGCGCGGCGCTGTGCCTGCGGGCGATCAGGGCCGAGCGGGTGCCGCTGGCTCCCGACTGGACCGTGATGCGGTCTCAGTTGGTGGTCAGCCGGGATCTGGTGATCCGGGCGCTGGCCTTCCAGGCGGCCTACCTGGTGGCCGCCGGCGTGGCCGGCCGGCTGGGCGCCGCTCAGCTTGCCGCGCACCAGATCGGCCTGCAGCTGTGGGAGTTCGTCGCGCTGCTGCTCGACTCGTTCGCGATCGCCGCCCAGGCGCTGGTCGGCGCCGCGCTGGGCGGCGGGGCGGTGGCGGCGGCCAAGAGCACCGCCTGGCGGGTCAGCCGCTACGGGCTGGTGGCCGGCGTGGTGTTCGGGGCGGTCATGGCCGGCGGCTGGTACCTGGTACCGGCACTGTTCACCTCCGATGCCGGGGTCCGCGAGCAGGCGCACGTGCTGTGGCCGTGGCTGGTCGTCATGATGCCGGTGGCTGGGGTCGTCTTCGCCCTGGACGGGGT
Source organism: Jatrophihabitans sp. (assembly GCF_036389215.1). Taxonomy (GTDB): domain Bacteria; phylum Actinomycetota; class Actinomycetes; order Mycobacteriales; family Jatrophihabitantaceae; genus Jatrophihabitans_A. The sequence goes on along the minus strand of NZ_DASVQG010000158.1, from coordinate 12,306 downwards.
GCTGCTCGGTGCCGGCGACAACGCCTTCATCCGGACGATCACCGTGGTGGCGGTGCTCGGCGGCTTCATCCCGCTGTGCCTGCTGGCGTTGCGGCTGGACTGGGGGCTGTCCGGGGTGTGGGCTGGCCTGGCAGCGTTCATCGGCATCCGGTTCGCCGGGATGGTGTGGCGGACCAGGTCCGGGCACTGGCTGGTGGTGGGCGAGCAACGCTGAGACCGCGAGATCGGTCGCAGCAACGAGGCAGGACGGAAGCACGGCAGCAGGGCAGCACGGCAGCACATCGGTACGGGAGGCACGGAGGTACGGGCAATGGCAGGTAGGCGGGGCGGCTCGAACCGGGCCACCTACATCTCCTGGGTCGTCGACAAGCCCGGCACAGCGGCGCAACCGGGCCGCCCTACTGCCTGGGACCGGCTGCGGGTCCGGTTAGACGACTTCTCCTTCCTGGACGCCTTCTTCGCGGGGTTGTGCGTGGCGGTCTTCGACTTCGTCGGCGTGCTGGTGATATCGGGCTGGCAGACCTCCACCTGCGGTGACCTCTGCGGGCTTCGCACCCAGCTGCATCTGATGCACGTGGCAGCCGTCCTGACCCTCACCGCGATAGCGCTGCCGCCCCTGATCCTCGCCTTCGCGCTGCGCCGGGGCCGGGTGGCCGCGGTGACCGTGCAGATCGTGCTCTGCCTGATCGTGCTGGTCAACGTCGTCGGCACCGAGCACCGGCTGATCCCCAGGATCAATGGGACGGCGCCGTGCTGGAACCCCGATTACAGCAATGCCGAGTGCCCGTGGGGGCCCAAGGACTGATCGGGGGAGATCCAAGCCGAATGGCGGACATCATGTTCGCCCGGTTCCGTCGTCAAGTGTGTATTAGGACTTTTCTGGCGAGCTGAGTCAGTGTCTACTCGCCCGCTGTATACAGCGGGGAATTCACCGGGATGACTATTGAATGGTCGAACACGCTCCTCTAGCCTCGAAGTTGCCTATCGAAGCGCCTGTCACGCTACGTGGCCGGCCGGAGGATTCTGGAGGTTCGGATGCAAGCAGACGATCAGGCCGATGCGAAAGTGAATCCAGAGATCGAGAAGTTGAACGCCGATATCGCCGAGCGGGTTCGCCAGCTCAATACCGCAGACCTTGTCGAGCTCCTGCAAGGTAGGGCGTCCTCGCTCATCCAAGCTGATGCAAACCACAACCAGAACCAGAACGAGTAAGCGCGGCAGCTGAAGGACCACTTCCGAACGGCCAGGACTACCAGGCCCACCCGATAGTGGCCGTAAGTCGATACTCTTGCCGGCCGTCTCGCAGGATCCTGTCGCAAGGAGTCGGTGATACCAGCATCTGCCACCCGCTATCTCAGGACGTCGAAATGACGGAATTACTGCTCGTGTTCCCGCCGCAATGGAGCCCTTTTCAGCCGGCACTGTCCCTTCCCTCACTTTCCGCATGGTTGAAACGCGCCGGTTTCGATGTTGCGTCCGTCGACCTGAATGTCCTGTTCTACGAATGGCTGCTTTCGGATGACTGCGCCCAGATACTCGCCGAAGAAGTGCGCCGGTCCGCGCTTTCGCACCAAGCCAGGCTCGGCTTGCTGGCCATATTCGAGAACGCGCCGTCCTTTCGTCAGGACCTGGCGCGACTGAGTGATCACGCGTACGACGACGACGAGAGCGCCGAGTCGTACATGGCCAGGAATTACCTGGCGATCCAGTCCCTGGAGAGTTACCTCGACGCGGTCTCCACCGTCGCGGACGGGTTCACGGTGTCGCCGTACGAGTTCAGGCTGACTAGTGGAAACCTGAAGGTGGGCGAGCTCAAGCGCAGCGTCAGCTCGCCTCCCCGAATCATCGGCGAGTTCATCGAACGCGCGGTCCGGCAACACATCCTGCCGGCCGAACCGGCCGTGGTGGGCTTGTCCTGCATCGGTCAGGAGCAGCTTTACTTCACCCTGCTGCTCGGAGCCCGCCTCAAGCAGGAGCTCGGCGTGCCGGTGATCATCGGCGGCACCATCTTCTCCCGCATTTTCGAGCGCGGCGCCCTGCTGCCGGAGTGGTTCGATCGATACTTCGACGTGATAGTGCGCAATGAGGGTGAGAAGCCTGCCGAGCGGTTGCTGGCAAACGTCAGAGCAGGCCGCCCGCTGACCGCCGATGTGCCGGGCATCGTCTACGCCCGCGACGGGCGCATCGAATCGTCCTCGCCGTGCCCGCCGTTGAACGTGGCGGAACTGCCGATTCCCGACTTCGACGATCTGCCGCTGGGCCGGTACATCTCGCCGGAGGTCACCCTTCCGCTGTTGTCGGCGCGGGGGTGTTACTGGGGGAAGTGTGAATTCTGCCATCACGGCATGGTGTACGGCGAGAAGTACGCTCCGTACAAGGCTCCAGACCTGCTCGACACCATCCGTACCTTGTCCGATCGCTACGGCGTGACGCACTTCGCCTTCAACGACGAGGCGCTGCCACCTACCACCGCCCGCGCCATCAGCCGGCTGTTCCCACCTCATGCTGAAACCGCGTGGACCTTCACCGGTCTCATAAAGTTCGAACCGTCCTACACCCGGGACGATTTCGAGGGCATGCATCGGGCCGGGTTCCGTTCGCTCTACGTCGGGTTGGAGTCGGCGTCGGAGCGCGTTCTGGACCTGATGCGTAAGCGGAGCAAGCGGGAGACGATAGTCGCCAACCTGACTGACGCCACCGAATCCGGCATCTGGATGCACTGCTTCCTCTTCTTCGGCTTTCCGGGCGAGCGGGAGGAGGATGCCCGGACCACCTACGATTTCATCCTCGAGAACCCCGGCATCGTCAGCTCGTTCGGCGCCGGGACCTTCTCTCTCGAACACAATGCACCGATCTTCAAGCACGTCGAGGACTTCGGGGTGGAGTTGCGCCCCACCGGCGACGATGACGTCGATGTCTACTACCGGTACGACGCCAGGACTGGCATCAGCGCGGGTCGGGCACTGGAGTGGCAGGGGGCGCTGTACGAGGCCACCAGACGTATCCCCAGCTACAGCTCGGCGCGATGGGTTCCACGCGAGCTGCTGCTCTGCATGCTCTCGCACCTGAGGCCGCGGGACCTGCAACGGGTAGGGCTCACCATGCGGGAGTGTGGCGGCTTCCCGGCCGCGACGCGGCTGCGTGAGATCACGAGCCGGGTGGCCGGGGGACAGGAGCCCGGCAGTTGTGTGGTGATCAACCGGATGAACGGCAGGGTCACCTTCCTGAAACCGACCGCAGCAGACCTGTTCGCTCTCCTGCTGGAACACGACGTCGACCTGAGATATCTGCAGACACAGGTCGCTCCGCTATTCGACAGCTTGGCGTTTCTCACCGACGGGAGCGGCGAGCCGGTCCTGGCAGCGGGCGAGTAGTGACGGAGCGGGTACGCTCGCGGCTCGATCATCGGCACGGGCGGATGTCGATGCGCGCGGGCCTCGCGTAGCAGGTGCGACAGGTGAAATGGGACGGCGTTGGCAAGAAAGGGTCCGACCGGGCCGGGCGGGCTGATCATCCTGGACAAGCCCGCGGGCATGACCTCCCACGACGTCGTGTCGAAGGTCCGCCGGATCGCAGGCACCCGCCGGGTCGGGCATGCCGGCACCCTGGACCCGATGGCCACCGGCGTGCTGGTGCTGGGCGTGGAGCGGTCCACCAAACTGATGAACCACCTGATCCTCACCGACAAGACCTACCGGGCCACCATCCGGCTGGGCGTGGCCACCAGCACCGACGACGCCGAGGGCACGGTGCTGTCCACCGCATCGGCGGCCGGCCTCGACCGGGTCGCCATCGAGACCGGGATCGATACCCTGACCGGTCAGATCCTGCAACGGCCGTCGTCGGTGTCGGCGATCAAGGTCGACGGCGAGCGGGCCTACGCGCTGGTCCGGGCCGGTCAGGCGGTGGACCTGGCAGCCCGGCCGGTGACCATCGAGCGGTTCGAGATCGTCTCCGAGCCGAGCGATGCCGGGGACTGCTGTGACGTCGAGGTCGAGGTGGACTGCTCGTCCGGCACCTACGTCAGGGCGCTGGCCCGCGACCTCGGTGAGCTGCTCGGGGTGGGCGGCCATCTCACCGCGCTGCGACGGACCAGGGTCGGGGTGTTCGGGCTGGAGCGGGCGGTGACGCTGGCCGAACTGGCCGAGCTGGCCGATCCGATCATGCTGCCGCTGCCGCAGGCGATAGCCACCACGATGCCGGTGCGGACGCTGTTGCCGGCCGAGGCCAGCGAGTTGACCTTCGGCCGGACGATCGAGCCGGCCGGGATCGAGGGCACCTACGGCGGGATCGCCGAGACCGGTGAGGCCGTGGCGTTGCTGCGCGAGTGGGACGGCCGTGCCCGGCCGGTGCTCGGTTTCACCCCGGCAAGTTGAGGCGCGCCCGCCCGGGCGGGCGGGGAGGCCGCGGGGCGACGGCTAAACTAGGTCCAAAGAGCCGCCCGCGGTTCGCGCTCGCGGCGCGTCCGAGCTGGCGTTCGCCGCAGGAACTTCATGTGATCCCTTAGGAGACGTAGGTACTCATGGCCACCACGAATGACCTGAAGAACGGCTTGGTGCTCAACATCGACGGCCAGCTGTGGACCGTGGTGGAGTTCCAGCACGTCAAGCCCGGCAAGGGCGGTGCCTTCGTCCGGACCACGCTGAAGAACGTGCTGTCGGGCAAGGTGGTCGACCGGACCTTCAACGCCGGCACCAAGGTCGAGACCGCGACGGTGGACAAGCGCGCGATGACCTACCTGTACAAGGAAGGCGAGGACTTCGTCTTCATGGACGGCGACACCTACGACCAGATCCACGTGCCCGGCACGGTCGTCGGTGACGGCGCCAACTACCTGCTCGACAACTCCGAAGCGGTGGTCGCGGTGCACGAGGGCGTTCCGCTCTACATCGAGCTGCCCACCTCGGTCGAGCTGCTGATCACCTACACCGAGCCCGGGTTGCAGGGTGATCGGGCGACCGGCGGGACGAAGCCCGCGACGGTGGAGACCGGCGCCGAGGTGCAGGTGCCGCTGTTCGTCACCACCGGCGAGAAGATCAAGATCGACACCAGGGACGGCCGTTACCTCGGCCGCATCAACGGCTGACCGAGTGAGCATCGCAGGCGCGTCAGCGCCGAGGAGCGGAGCGAGGGGCGGGGCATAGTGGCCGCTCGCAGCAAGGCCCGTAAACGGGCGGTAGACCTGCTCTATGAAGCCGACCTGCGCGGCGCGGACCCGGTGACCACGCTGGCCGAGCGGATCGCGCTGGCCGACCCGCCGATCAACGATTACACGATCGAGCTGGTCGAAGGGGTCAGCGCGCACCGGGCCGCGATCGACCAGTTGCTCACCGACTACTCCGAGGGCTGGACCCTGGATCGCATGCCGGGAGTGGACCGGGCGGTGCTGCGGATCGGGCTGTATGAGCTGCTGTGGGCCGCCGATGTGCCGGATGCGGTCGCCATCGACGAGGCGGTGGAATTGGCCAAGCTGCTGTCCACCGACGAATCACCGAAGTTCGTCAACGGGATCCTGGGCAGGGTCCTGCGTGATCAGCTGCCAGCTGGCGGCGCAGCCGCCACCTGAGATCGTACAGGTTCGGGTAGCGGCAGAGCCGCTAGTCGAGGCCGTGCCCGATCGAGCCGGGCGCGAGCACACCCCAGCCGAGCAGCTTCTCGGTCAGCCGCTCCAGCGAGGTGTCGAACATCAGGGCCAGCGCCCGCAGATCCTCGCCGCGGATCGAGAGCACCTTGTTGCCGTAGTCCCCGCGCTGGCGCTGGATCGAGTGCGCGTACCGAACCAGGGGTGCGGCGTCCTCGGCGGGCACGTGCTGCAGCTTCTGCAGGTCGAGCACGACCTTGCCGCCACTGTCGGCTCGGCTGCTCGGCGCGCCTTCTTCGGTGGGCAGCAGTTCGGAGATGGGCACGCCGTAGAACTCGGCGAGTTCGGCCAGCCGGGCCACCGACACGGCACGGTCGCCGCGCTCGTAGGACCCCACCACGACCGCTTTCCACTTGCCGTTGGACTTGCGTTCGACGCCGTGCAAGGACAGCCGCTGCTGGGACCGGACCGCCCTCAGCCTGGAACCGAGTGCGCGAGCATATTCACGGTCGCCCGGGGCGAGTCCGGCCGCGTCGGAACCGGCACCTTCGGCACCCGGGGCTGCAGCAACATCGTCACCGATGGTCGGAGTGTTGTACTCAGTCACGTCCCCGTCCTTAACAGAGTGGCCACGCGTCGTAATCATTTTCAGTTTGGCATTGGTACCCAATGTCTGGTAACGCTGGCTTCACAGGGTAACACTTCCACAAACTGTAACCAGGCAACCCGACACTAGCGTCCTGGTCGTGGTTGTCATCCTTCCCTCTGCTACCGTCAGTGTCGATTCGACGTCCTTTAACGACTCGTCCCGTGAGGCGAGGAAGGGGGTCTTCGCAGCGTGCCTGCGCAGCCAAACCCAGCAATGCCGTCCCCGGCAACTTCTGCCGCCGGACCCCCCACCTTCACCGCACCGGCAGCGCCGAGGCGCCCGGTAACCCCGCGGTCAGCCGGCGCCAAGACCGTCCTGCAGGCCGATGACATCGCCCGGGTGCTGGATCGGATAGCCCACCAGATCCTGGAGAAGACGCAGGGCGGCACCGGTGTGGTGCTGCTCGGCATCCTGACTCGTGGCCAGCCACTGGCACACCGGCTGGCAGACCGGATCGCCAGCTTCGCCGGCGTCCGGGTGGGCTTGGGCAGCCTCGACATCACCCTGTACCGCGACGACTTGCGCACTCAGGCCAGCAGGCCGCTGGGACGCACGGTCGAGCCCGAGGGCGGGGTGGACGGCAAGTTGGTGATCCTGGTCGACGACGTGCTGTTCTCCGGCCGGACGGTCCGGGCCGCGCTGGATGCGCTGACCGACCTGGGACGGCCGCGAGTGGTGCAGCTGGCGGTGCTGGTCGATCGCGGCCACCGCGAGCTGCCGATCCGGGCCGACTACGTGGGCAAGAACCTGCCGACCTCGGCCGAGGAACAGGTCCGGGTCAGCCTCGCCGAGACCGACGGCGTGGACGAGGTGAGCATCGTATGAGCGAGCATCGAGCGCAGCGAGGAGCGGAGCGAATGTCAGGGATGAGCGCTCGCGCGAAGACCGCGGAGGACCGATGACCCGGCACCTGCTCTCGGCCGCCGATCTCGACGCGGCCGGCGCGCGGGAGATCCTCGACTCGGCCGAGCAGATGGACGCCATCCAGAACCGGCTGGTCAAGAAGCTGCCGGCGCTGCGCGGGCGCACCGTCGTGAACCTGTTCTTCGAGGACTCGACCCGGACCAGGTCGTCCTTCGAGATCGCCGGAAAGTGGCTGTCGGCGGACGTCATCAACGTCAGCGCGAAGGGCTCCAGCGTCAGCAAGGGCGAGAGCCTGCGCGACACCGCGCTGACGGTCGCCGCGCTCGGGGTGGACGCCCTGGTCATCAGGCATCCCAGCTCGGGCGCGGTGCAACGGATCACCGAGTGGGTCGACTGCCACGTCATCAACGCCGGCGACGGCACCCACGAGCACCCGACCCAGGCCCTGCTGGACGCGTTCTCGCTGCGCCGCCGGCTCGGTGAGCTGGCGGGCCGGCACATCGTCATCGTCGGCGACCTGGCCCACAGCCGGGTGGCCCGGTCCAACGTCCTGCTGCTGAGCACCCTGGGCGCCCAGGTCACCCTGGTCGCCCCACCCACCCTGATGCCGGCCGGCGTGCACGCCTGGAACTGCACCACCAGCTGGGACCTCGACGCGACGCTGGCCGGCAAGGTGGCCGGCGACGTCGACGCGGTGATGATGCTGCGGGTCCAGCGCGAGCGGATGGGCGGTGGCTCGTCCAGCGGACGGGCGGCCAACGTCGGCTATTTCCCCACCGAGCGGGAGTACGCGATCGGCTACGGGCTGAGCCCGGCCCGGTTGGAACTGCTGCCCGAGCACGCGCCGGTGCTGCACCCCGGGCCGATGAACCGCGGCCTGGAGATCTCCTCCGTTGCCGCCGACAGCGGCCGGTCGCTGGTGCTGGACCAGGTCCGGGCCGGGGTGGCCGTCCGGATGGCGGTGCTCTACCACCTGCTGGCCGGTGCCGACGAGGTGGAAGGTGCCTTGCGGGCGGAACCGGCCGGAGGTGCCTCATGACCAGCCCGGGGCAGCCGGTGCTGCTGCGCGGTGTCCGGCCACTGAACGGTCCGCACACCGATGTGCTGCTGGCCGACGGGGTGATCGTCGAGGTCGGGCCGAAGCTCAGCCCGCCGGACGGCGGGGAGCTGATCGAGGCTGACGGCGCGGTGCTGCTGCCCGGCCTGGTCGACCTGCACACCCACCTGCGCGAGCCCGGCCGCGAGGACACCGAGACGATCGCCACCGGTTCGGCGGCGGCCGCCCTGGGCGGGTTCACCGCGGTGCACGCGATGGCCAACACCGATCCGGTGGCCGACAACGCCGAGATGGTCGAGCAGGTTGCCAGGCTGGGCGAGCTGGCCGGCCTGGTCGACGTCCGGCCGGTCGGCGCCGTCTCGCGCGGGCTGGCCGGCGAGCAACTCGCCGAGATCGCCAACATGGCCCGCTCGGCCGCCGCGGTCAGGGTGTTCAGCGACGACGGGCACTGCGTCAGCGACGCCCGGCTGATGCGCCGGGCGCTGGAGTACCTCAAGCCGTTCGACGCGGTGCTGGCCCAGCACGCCCAGGATCCCCGGCTGGCCGACGCCAGCTGCTGCGCGCACGAGGGGGAGCTGTCCGGCCGGCTGGGCCTGCCGGGCTGGCCCTCCGTCGCCGAGGAGAGCATCGTCGCCCGCGACGTGATGCTGGCCCGGCACACCGGCTCGCGACTGCATGTCTGCCACGTCTCCAGCGGCGGCACCGTCGAGGTGCTGCGGTGGGCCAAGGGGCGTGGCATCGCGGTGACCGCCGAGGTGACCCCGCACCACCTGCTGCTGACGTGTGACCTGCTGAGCAGCTATGACCCGGTGTTCAAGGTCAACCCGCCGCTGCGCCCGGCCGAGGACGTCGAGGCGCTACGGGAGGGACTGGCCGACGGGACGATCGACGCGGTCGCCACCGACCACGCCCCGCACGCCCCGCACGACAAGGACCACGCCTTCGGCGACGCCGCGTTCGGCATGCTCGGGCTGCAGACCGCCCTCGGTGTGCTGATCGAGACGATGGTCGTCCCGGGCCGGCTGGACTGGGCCGGGCTCGCCGACCGGATGAGCGTCCGGCCGGCGCTGATCGGCCGGCTGGCCGGTCATGGCCGCCCGATCGCGGCGGGGGAGCCGGCGAACCTCACCCTGATCGACCCGGCCGCGAGCTGGCTGGTGGAGCCGGCTGCGCTTGCCTCGCTGTCGCGCAACACCCCGTTCGCCGGCCGTCGGCTGCCGGGCCGGGTGCTGGCGACCTTTCTGCGCGGGCGGGCCACCGTGCGCGACGGCCGGTTGGCGGCCGGGCGGCAGCTCCACCCGCAGCCGGTGGGCGCGTGACCCGCCGGGAGTCGGTGGCCGGGCTCACCGGAAGCCGGGCGCCGGTACTGCGGCAGGGCAGCACGGCGAGCAGCAACTGGACACCGGCATCAGAGCTGATGACAAGACCGGTTGTCCGGCATGGACAGCGCGATCGAGTAGCGGGGAAGAGAGCAAGACACCTATGACTGACAAGGCAATTCTGGTCCTGGAGGACGGCCGGGTCTTTCCCGGCGAGTCCTACGGCGCGGTGGGGGAGACCTTCGGCGAGGCGGTGTTCAACACCGGCATGACCGGCTATCAGGAGACCTTGACCGACCCTTCCTACCACCGCCAGGTGGTGGTCCAGACCGCCCCGCACATCGGCAACACCGGGGTGAACGACGAGGACCAGGAGTCCCGGCGGATCTGGGTGTCGGGCTACGTCGTGCGCGACCCGGCCCGGCGGGTGTCGAGCTGGCGCGCCACCGGGTCCCTGGACGAGGAGCTGCGGGACCAGGGAGTGGTGGGGATCTCGGGCATCGACACCAGGGCGCTCACCCGGCACCTGCGCGAGCGGGGTGCCATGCGGTGCGCGATCTCCTCCACCGATCTGGATCCGGGGTCGCTGCGGCAGCGGGTGCTGAACTCACCGAGCATGGCCGGTGCGGATCTGGCCGGCGAGGTCAGTACCGAGCAGGCCTACACCGTCGAGGCGATCGGAACCCACCGTTTCAGCATCGCGGCGCTGGACTACGGCATCAAGTCGATGACCCCGCACCGGCTGGCCGAGCGTGGCATCACCAGCCACGTGCTGCCCGCCGCCTCCACCCTGCGGCAGGTGCTCGACACCGGCGCCGACGCGGTGTTCCTGTCCAACGGACCGGGTGATCCGGCCGCCGCCGACGGCCCGGTCGCGCTGCTGCGCGAACTGCTGGGCACCGGCACCCCGGTCTTCGGGATCTGCTTCGGCAACCAGCTGCTGGGCAGGGCCTTCGGCTTCGGGACGTACAAGCTGCGCTACGGCCACCGCGGCATCAACCAGCCCGTTCAGGACCGGACGACCGGCAAGGTGGAGATCACCGCCCACAATCATGGCTTCGCCATTGAATGGCCAGCCGCCCCGTCCTTCGAGCCGGTCGACACCGACTTCGGTGCTGTGGAGGTCAGCCACATCAGCCTCAACGACAACGTGGTGGAGGGACTGCGAGCCCGGGACGTCCCGGCGTTCTCGGTGCAGTACCACCCTGAAGCCGCGGCCGGTCCGCATGATGCGGCCTACCTGTTCGACCGGTTCACCGAACTCCTGGAAGGGCGACAGCGAGTGAGCACCGGCGAGTTGAAGCGCGGATTGAGCGCGGAGCCGACAGATGCATGGGAAGGCGCCTGATGCCCAAGCGCACCGACATCCAACACATCCTGGTGATCGGCTCGGGTCCGATCGTGATCGGTCAGGCCTGCGAGTTCGACTACTCCGGAACCCAGGCCTGCCGGGTGCTGCGCAGCGAGGGATTCCGGGTCAGCCTGGTGAACTCCAACCCGGCCACGATCATGACCGACCCCGAGTTCGCCGACGCCACCTACATCGAGCCGCTGACACCGGAGTACGTGGAGAAGGTGATCGCCACCGAGGCGGCCCTGGGCCACCCGGTCGACGCCCTGCTGGCCACCCTGGGCGGGCAGACCGCGCTGAACCTCGCCGTGGCGCTGCACAATCGCGGCGTCCTGGAACGGCACGGCGTGGAGCTGATCGGCGCTGACATCGACGCCATCCAGCGCGGTGAGGACCGCCAGAAGTTCAAGGACATCGTCCGGACGGTCGGTGCCGAGGTGCCGCTGTCAGCGGTCTGCCACACCCTGGACGAGGCGGTGGCCTTCGCCGAGACGGTCGGCAACCGGGTCGTCATCCGGCCGTCCTTCACGATGGGCGGCCTCGGCTCGGGAATGGCGCACTCGGCGGCGGAGGTGCGGACCCAGGTCTCGCGGGGCCTGGCTGCCTCCCCGGTGCACGAGGTGCTGGTCGAGGAGAGCGTGTTCGGCTGGAAGGAGTTCGAGCTGGAGCTGATGCGCGACCGGCGCGACAACGTGGTGGTGGTCTGCTCGATCGAGAACATCGACCCGATGGGCGTGCACACCGGCGACTCGATGACCGTGGCGCCGGCGATGACCCTGACCGACCGGGAGTACCAGCGGATGCGCGACGTCGGCATCGCGGTGCTGCGCGAGGTCGGGGTCGACACCGGCGGCTGCAACATCCAGTTCGCGATCGACCCGATCTCCGGCCGGATGATCGTCATCGAGATGAACCCGAGGGTCTCGCGGTCCTCCGCGCTGGCCTCCAAGGCCACCGGCTTCCCGATCGCCAAGATCGCGGCGAAGCTGGCGGTCGGCTACACCCTCGACGAGGTCAGCAACGACATCACCAGGGCCACTCCGGCCTGCTTCGAGCCGACCCTGGACTACGTCGTCGTCAAGGTTCCGCGGTTCGCGTTCGAGAAGTTCCCCGGTGCCGACCCGGTGCTGACCACGCACATGAAGTCCGTCGGTGAGGCAATGTCCATCGGGCGTAACTTCACCGAGGCGTTCGGCAAGGCGTTGCGCTCGATGGAGACCAGGGCGGCCGGCTTCTGGACCACCGGTGACCTCGACGCCGGCCTCGGACTGGCGTCGATCCAGGAGCTGCTCGGCATCGCCTCGGTTCCGACCGACGGGCGGATCTATGCCATCGAGCGCGCTCTGCGGGCCGGGGCGGGCGTCACCGAGGTCGCCGAGGCCACCGGCATCGACCCGTGGTTCATCGACCAGTTCGCGCTGATCCTGGAGGTCGGCCAGGAGCTGGTCGAGGCCCCGGACATCACCGCCGACCTGCTGCGCAGGG
>NZ_DASVQG010000157.1:0-24153 GCF_036389215.1 Jatrophihabitans sp. | reverse complement strand
ACGAGGCGCCCGCGGACAGCCGGCTGCTCGCCGACCTGATGAGCGCCCTGACGGCGCCGACGGCCGCCGGGGAGTTGGCTGGATTCGCCGAGGCGCGAGCTGCGTACACGACGCGGTTCGCGCCGGGATCCCACGGCAGGGCCCTTCAACGGAGGCCACCGATGCGTCACAGCTTGCTCAGTCCGAAGATTGCCGCCGCACTCGCCACCGGGGTCCTCAGCCTCGGTGGGCTCGGCGCCGCCGCCTACGCCGGGGCGCTGCCCGATACCGCACAGGACGTCGCGCACCATGTCATCGGCGCGCCCGCCACCCACCCCGGCAAGGGCAGCAGCCACGCACCCGAGCAAGCCGGAGCGCCGACGTCCTCCCCGGCCGGTCCGGACGCGACCGGTCCCGCGGCCTTCGGCCTGTGCACCGCCTACGCCCACGCGAACGGCCAGTCGGCCGAGGGATCCGTCGCGTTCGCGAACCTGGCAACGGCCGCCGGCGGAGCGGACAAGGTCGAGGCCTACTGCGCGACGATCGTGCACCCGGGTTCGGCCGCGGCCAGCCACGCCACAGGTGCGCCCAGCACGGTGCCGGCGCACCCGACCGGCCAGCCCAGCACGGTGCCGGCGCACCCGACCGGCCAGCCCAGCACGCTGCCCGCGCACCCGACCGGCCAGCCCAGCACGCTGCCCGCGCACCCGACCGGCCAGCCCAGCACGCTGCCCGCGCACCCGACCGGCAAGCCCAGCACGCTGCCGGCACACCCGACCGGCAAGCCGAGCACCGTGCCGGCCCCGACCGGCCACCCGACGGGCCGCTGAGGACACCAGCCACTGACTGGCGGCGCCGCGGACTCCCGCCGCGGTGATCGGCGCCTGAACCTGGGCGCCGGCACCGCACCTCTGGCCTGAGCGGGGTGGCGCGCCTGGCACGCTGGTTGGATGCACCCTTCCTGCTGGACCAAGCCATGACCTTCAGCGAGACCATCGAAGCGGTCGGGAAGGTCATCGACGGCGCCGGGGTGGCGGTCACTGTCACCGGCGCGCTGGCGGCCACCATCGTCGCCGGCATACGGGCCTACCGCCGCGAACCGGATACCTACCGCCGGTACCGCCAACAGCTCGGCCGGTCCATCCTGCTCGGCCTGGAACTGCTGGTCGCTGCCGACATCATCCGGACCGTCGCGGTGACGCCGACGGTCCGAAGCGTCATCGTGCTGGCCGCCATCGTGCTCATCCGGACCTTCCTCAGCTTCTCCCTCGAGCTCGAGATCACCGGCCGATGGCCCTGGCAGAAGGAGAACCCGGCCCCGGCTGCCGGCCGGCCAGCAGAACCAGACAGCCGCTGATCCGGCCCGCGCACGGCCGGCCGGCATCGCCAGCCGGCCTGGCTGCCGCACGGCACGCCGAGGCAGCGAAATACGAGGAATTGCACCGCCACGCGAGCATGATGCCTGGTTGCGTGAACAGTCACGCTGCCGATTCGCTGAGGCCGCGGCGCAGCTGTCTGCCTATGTGGTGGTCGTGATGACGGACGGGTTGGCGGTGTTGACCGCCTGGTGCGAGTTCGGGTTGCTGCTCGGGTGCTTGGCCTTCGTCGTGCTTCGGGGCGATCGCCGGTGAGCGGCCGGCTGGGAACAGCGCTCCTCCTCCCGCTGCTCATGGTGTGCGCAGCGTGCGTGGGCCCGGCGCCGACCACCGCCAGCTACCGGGGCAAGGCCGGCCACACCGCCGAAGACGCGCTGTCCGAACTGGAGACAGCTCGGCTGGCCGTCGAGACCGCTGAGCGCGGCAACATGCTGCACACCTCGCTGGAAGTGCTGCTGTCCGAGGCCGAAGACGCCTACTCCTCGATCCAGGCGACCTTCGATTCTATCCAGCCACCGGACAGCCCGGAGGCGGACCGGATCCGCGACAGGTTGGACAAGATCCTGTCCGCCGGGTCGGACGGGCTGGCCCAGCTGCGGATCGCCGCGCGGCGCGGCGACGCCGCCGAGGCCAACTCGACCAGCGCCGGGCTGGGCGCGGTCTCCCAATCCCTGCGCGACTTCAGCGACGACCCGCGCGCATGAAGAAGATCTTCGCAGCGACCCTGGGCATCCTCACCGCCATCGGCGGTTTCGTCGACATCGGTGACCTGGTCACCAACGCCCTGGTCGGCTCCCGGTACGGCCTGTCGCTGGCCTGGGCAACCCTCGGCGGCATCGTCGGCATCTGCCTCTACGCCGAGATGTCGGGCCGGGTCGCCGCGGTCACCGGGCGCGGCACCTTCGATCTGGTACGCGAGCGGCTCGGCCCTCGCTTCGGCCTGGCAAACCTGATCGCGTCGTTCCTGGTGACGATCCTGACCTTCACCGCCGAGATCGGTGGCATCGCGCTGTCCATCGAACTGGTGACGAGCGTGAACTACCTGCTGTGGGTGCCGCTGGTCGGCCTCGCGGTATGGCTGATCATCTGGCGGGTCAAGTTCTCGCTGCTGGAAGACGTCTTCGGGCTGCTGGGCCTGACCCTGATCGTGTACGCCGTGGCGCTGTGGCAGCTGAACCCCGGCTGGGGTGATCTGCTCCACCAGATCGCCGTCCCGCACAAGCCGCACGAGGAAGGGCTCCTGCCCTACTTCTATTACGCCATCGCGCTGTTCGGCGCCGCCATGACGCCGTACGAGGTGTTCTTCTTCTCCTCGGGCGGGGTCGAGGAACGCTGGACGAAGAAGGACATCAGCACCTCCCGGGTCAACGTGTTCATCGGCTTCCCCTTGGGCGGGCTGCTGTCGCTCTGCATCGCCGCCGTCGCGGCCCTGGTGCTGTTGCCGAGGAACATCCAGGTCGACACGCTCGGCGGGGTAAGCCTTCCGGTCGCCGTGGCAGCGGGAAAGATCGGCCTGGCCGTGGTGATCCTCGGCTTCGTCGCCGCCACCTTCGGCGCGGCGCTGGAGACCGGGCTCTCCTGCGGCTACGCCGTCTCACAGTATTTCGGCTGGCAGTGGGGGAAATTCGTCAAGCCACGCAACGCCGCACGCTTCCATGTGGTCGTGCTGCTCTCGGTCGTCGTGGCGGTCGGCGGTGTCCTGACCACCATCGACCCCATCACGATCACCGAGTACTCGGTGGTGTTCTCCGCCGTGGCCCTGCCACTCACCTACTTCCCGATCCTGGTCATCTCCAACGACCCGGACTACATGGGCGACAAGGTCAACGGCCGGATCTCCAACACGCTGGCGACACTGTTCCTGGGCGTCATCCTGGTGGCGGCAACCGCGGCGATACCGCTGATGCTGCTGACGAAGGCGGGGCAGTGACCATGTCCGATGGACGCGAACTCGACCTGCAGCTGCACCTGCTCGACCGGCAGGTCCAAGACCCGGACCGGCGAATGATCTGCAAGGTCGATGACCTGGAGCTGGAGCTCGACGCCAGCGGACGGCCCTACGTCACCGCGATCCTGGCCGGGCCGCGTGCCCTCGGGCCGCGTCTCGGCGGCCGGCTGGGCCGCTGGATGGCAGCCATCGCCGGGCGGCTGGCCACGCCCGAGGAGTCCGAGATCCCCAGGATCGACTTCGCCCAGGTCACCGAGATCGGCAGCGCCATCACCATTGCCCGCACCTCCGACGAGCTGAACGTCGCGCCGCTGGAGGGCTGGCTCGACCGGCACGTCATCGCCCGCATCCCGGGGAGCCTGCATGAAAGCGAGTGACCTCATCGGCCGGCCCGTGCTCGATTCCGCTGGCCGGCGAGTAGGAATCGTCACCGACCTGCGCTGCATTCAGGACGGGCCGCTGCGCGGCGCCATGGCCGCACCCCGCGTGCACGAGGTGATCCTCAGCAGCCGTCGGGTGGGCTCGATGCTGGGCTACCAGCGGCAGGAGCAACGAGGGCCATGGCTCGTCCGGCTCATCGTCCGGTGGCTGCACCGCGACCTCATGGTCCTGCCGTGGGAATCGGTCCAGCTGAGCGACGACGGCGAGATCCGAACCCTCACGGTGACCGGCGACCGGCATCGCCCCCGATGACGATCGACTGGCCGTGCTCGGAGCCGGCGGCAACGGCAGCAGGCAACGCGCGCTAGGAACGCCTGAAGACCCGAGCGAACTCGGGCCTTCAGGCGTTGGGCGTCAGCTCTGCGCTGCTTGCGCGAATTTCGTGGTGTAGGTCTTCGACACGTCGATGCTGCTCTTCTTCGGCTTCACGGCCGGCGAGAACGAACCCAGCACCTCAAGTACGTTCTTCGCCCCCTCGGGGTTCATCACGCCTGTCTCGTTGAACATTGCCTTGGAGTCCGAGATGGCCTTGACATACAGGGACTTGTCGCTGCCCGCGTAGTCGGCCGGCATCTTGTCCGCGATCGCGGCTGCCTCATTGCCCTTGATGAACTTGAGCGTCTTGACGAAGGCATTGGCAAGCTTCTGCACGGTCTGCGGGTGCGAGGCGACGTAGTCGCAGCTCATGTACAGCGAGCTGGCCGGGTACAGCCCACCCAGTGCCTTGCGGGTTCCTGCTTCCGTGCGCATGTCGAGCAGGATCTTGCCGTCGCCACTGGTGGTGAGCTTGGCGACCGTCGGATCGGTCGTCATGCCGGCGTCGATGCCGCCGGAATTCAGTGCTGCGATGAACGTCGAGTCGGCCCCGGCCTTGACCGTCGTGTAGTCAGCCGTGCTGACTCCGGCCTTGCCCGCCAGGTACTGGGTAAGGAAGTCCGTCGAGGAACCCGCGCTGGTCACGCCCAGCTTCTTTCCCTTGAAGTCGGAGGGCGAGCCAATCGCGGCGGCCTTGTTCGTGGCGACCATCTCGACCTCGCCGGGCACGTTGGCGAACTGCACGACACCGGTGAGGCACTTGCCCTTGGCCTGCATGTCGATGGTGTGGTCGTAGAAGCCCACGACACCCTGGGCCTGGTTCGCTATGAGGGCCGTTTCGGCGGTCACCCCGGCTGGGGTGTCGACGAGCTTGACGTTGAGGCCCTGATCCTTGAAGTAGCCCAGTTGCTCGGTCAGCTTGGCCGGCAGGTAGATCACCTTCGCGGCACCGCCGACCATGATGGTCACGTCGTCAGAGGCGGCGCCGCTGGCCGATGACTTCTTCGTTTGGCAGGCCGTCGTCGCGATGGTGACGGCTAGCAGGGCAGCGCCGATCGTAACGGCACGAGATTTCATGTCAGCACTCCTAGTAAGGATCGGGCTTGGGATGGAGGGGGAATCAGATGTTGGACGAGGCAAGAGCCTGTGACGGTGGCCGCCAGCGCAGCAGCCGCCTCTCGGCCAGGCCGAGGATGATCTCGGCCAGCAGTGCGAGCACCGTGGTGATCAACATTCCGGCATAGATGCCGGCCGCGTCGAAGGATCCCTGAGCGGTGCTGATCAGCAGGCCCACACCACGCGTCGCACCCGTGTACTCGCCGACTACCGCGCCGATGAGCGCGAACCCGAACGCGGTGTGCAGGGAGGCGAGAATCCACGATGTGGAACTGGGCACGACGATCGACCACAACACCTGCATGCGGCCTGCGCCCAGGATCCTGGCGTTGTTGACGAGGTTGCGGTCGACCTCACGCGCACCCTGGAAGGCATTGAAGAAGACCGGGAAGAACACCAGCACGAAGGCGGTCGCGATCTTCGACTCCATGCCCAGGCCGAACCAGATCACGAAGAGCGCCGCCAGCACGATACGGGGCACGGCGTTGAGCGCATGGATGTAGGGCGACAGCACCTCGGCGAGCAGTCGCGCCCGTCCGAGCAGGATGCCGAACACGACACCGACGACGGACCCGAGAATGAATCCGGCGACGGCCTCCTGCAGCGTCACGGCGATCTGGCTCCAGATCGAGCCCTGCGCGGTGCCGTCGGTGAACCAGGTCACGAGCTTGGTCCAGATGAGGCTCGGCTTGGAGTAGAAGAAGGGATCGAGCCAGTGATCGACTGCGAACTCCCATCCGCCCAGGACGGCCACCAGCAACAGCAGCCGCAGCCCGTAGACCAGCGCCTTGTGTCGCCGGCGAGCGGCGCGGACCGATGCCGCGGGCCGCTGCGGGGCCGAGGGCGAGGTGTCCGGACGGTCCTGAGGAAGCGGTGCCGTCGAATTGGCCGGTGAGATGTCAAGCGACACGGGATGCTCCTGCCTTGCGTGCGATCGCGACCTCGGCCGCGAGGCAACCCCAGATTTCTTTGTAGATGTGGATGAATTCCGGCGTCATGCGAATCTCTTCGACGTTGCGCGGCCGTGGCAGGGCGATGTCGAAGGAGTCCTTGATCCTGGCCGGACTGGCCGTCATGACCACCACCCGGTCGGCGAGGGTGATCGCTTCTTCCAGGTCGTGGGTTACGAAGATCACCGCAGCGTTGGTGCCTGACCAGAGCTGCAGCAGTTCGTTCTGCATCAGCGCCCGCGTCTGCACGTCAAGCGCTGAGAAGGGCTCGTCCATCAGCAGGATCGACGGCTCGTTGACCAGCGTCTGGGCCAGCGCGACGCGTTTGCGCATGCCGCCGGAGAGCTGGTGCATGTAATAGCCTTCGAAACCGGCCAGGCCTACCCTTGCGATCCAGTCCGATGCCTTGGCATGTGCCTCGGCCTTGCCGGCGCCTCGCCAAGCCGGCCCCGCGGCGACGTTGGCCAGCACGGTTCGCCACGGCAGCATCGCGTCGGACTGGAACATGTATCCCACCCCTTCGGGGATGCCTCGCACGGGCTTGCCCGCTACCGTGACCGTCCCCTCCGACGGTGGTTCCAGGCCTGAGACCAGGGAGAGGGTCGTCGACTTGCCGCACCCGGTTGGCCCGACGACGGCAACGAACTCACCCGCCGCGATCTCCAGCGTGATGTCCTGGACCGCGGTATGGGCGGTGCCGGCGGAGGTAAGGAAGCGTTTCGTGGCGCTCTTGATGTCGACGAGTGTCATATGTGTCGAATCCTTTGACGAAGGTCGGGTGCGGTACGGACATGACTGTGAATGTGCTTGCAGAGACCGTAAGGAGAGCGAGGCCACAACAGTCCGCTTGCTCGCGTTACCCGCTCTTTCCGCGTAGCCATCGTTT
The DNA here is from genome assembly GCF_036389215.1 of Jatrophihabitans sp. GTDB lineage: Bacteria > Actinomycetota > Actinomycetes > Mycobacteriales > Jatrophihabitantaceae > Jatrophihabitans_A. The sequence goes on along the minus strand of NZ_DASVQG010000157.1, from coordinate 17,142 downwards.
AGCGCATTTAGCACATGGGTCGCGGTACCCTGGCGGCATGGCGATTCGCTGGACGAGAATGCGCTTCACCCGACAGCTGATGCTGTTGCAGATCGCCGTGGTGGTGGCGCTCGTCACGACAGGGTTCGGCTTGGTCTCCTGGCTGCTGGAACACAACCTCGAGCTGCAGTACAAGCAGCGGGCCCTCGCCGTCGCGCGGACGGTGGCAGCGGACCCCGGCCTGGGAGATCTGGTCCGGGCCAGGGAACAACCAGCCGTTCAGCAGGTCGCCAGCCGTCAGCTGCAGTCGACCCAGGCCTTATTCGTGGTCATCACCGACGACCGCGGCATTCGGCTCTCGCATCCCGATCCGTCGCTGATCGGCAAGCCGGTGAGCACTGACCCGACACAGGCCCTGTCCGGCAAGGAGGTCGCGTCGCTGGAGCGAGGCACTCTCGGGCTTTCGGCGCGCGGCAAGGTTCCGCTGCGTGACGGTGCCGGACGCATCGTCGGTGAGGTGAGCGTGGGCTTCGACGCCCAGGACATCCGGAACTCGCTGATCGGGCTGCTTGCACTCGCTTTGCCCTTCGCGCTGGGGGCATTGCTTCTCGGGGCCGGCGCGGCTGGCCTGCTGACCCGGCTGCTCAAGCGGCGGACGTTCGGGCTTGAACCTGCCGAGCTTGCCGATCTGGTACGCGAGCGTGAAGCGGTGCTCTACGGCATCGGCGACGGGGTGCTCGCGGTCGATGCGAATCATCGCGTCACGATGTGCAATGACGAGGCGATCAGATTGCTGAGCACCCCCATCGAGCCGGGGACCGAAGTGTCTCGACTCGACCTGCCGCCCGGGCTGTTGAAGCTGTTCGACGAGCACGTGGGGCATCGTGCGCTTACGGTGGTCGGCAGTCGGGTGCTGGTCGCCAATCACCGCCCGGTGGCTCGCGACGGTGTCGGTCTGGGCAGCGTGGTAACCCTGCGGGACCGGACGGACGTGGAGCAGCTGACCAGCGAGCTGGCGGCGGTGCGCAGCATGACCGGTGCGCTGCGCGCTCAGCGTCACGAGTTCGCCAACCGCATGCACACCGTTCTCGGCCTGTTGCAGACCGGTGCGCGCGATGATGCGCTGGAATACCTCAGATCGGTCACCCAGTTCACCGGCGGGGACGACATCAGCGCCTCCCCCGCCGTGCGCTCAGCCACGATTCGGTCGTTCATGGCAGCCAAAACGGCTCGGGCCGCGGAGCTGGGAGTGTCGTTGCGGTTGTCGGACGAGACCTGGGTTCCGCACCGCCTGATCGCCCCGGTGGAGGTGATCACCGTGCTCGGGAACCTGGTCGACAATGCACTGGAGGCGGCGCACGCGTCGACGCGCCGGCCGGCCGAGGTGGAGGTAGACCTGCTGTCCGACGGGACCGAGCTGGTGATCTCGGTGTCGAACACCGGTGAAGGCGTCTTGCCAGAGAATGTCGAGACGATCTTCGTGGAAGGAATGTCGACTCGCGGGGATGAGCGGGGACTGGGCCTGGCGATCGCCCGGCAGACCGCTGAGACGGTCGGTGGGTCGATCGAGGTGACCAATTGTGGTGGGGGCGCCGCCGACACCGTCTTCGTCGCCAGGTTGCCCAACGTCTTGGAAGCGGGCTCCTCATGATCAGGGTGCTGGTCGTCGACGACGATTTTCGGGTAGCGCAGGTGCACGCACGTTTCGTCGAGCAGACCGACGGGATGGAGGTGGTCGGGACTGCGTGGACCGCCGCCGACGCACTCCGGCTGGATGCCGAGTTGCAGCCGGATCTCATCCTGCTCGACCAGTACCTGCCCGATCGGCCCGGGCTGGAAGTCGCCTCCGCGGTGCGGGCCGACGTCTTCATGGTGACGGCGGACAGTTCCGCGGGCTCGGTTCGGGCGGCGTTCGCAGCCGGAGCGCTGAACTATCTGGTAAAGCCGTTCAGTGCCGAGCAGCTGTCCGCGCGGCTGCGTGCCTACTCGCGCTATCGCTCGCTGCTCGCCGATCCGGCGGCGGATCTCACCCAGAACGGAATCGACCGAGCCGTGGACGCGCTGCACGAAGCCGACCGCCCACCTACCCCGAAGGGGCAGTCGCCGGTGACGGCACGCCTGGTCACCGAAGCACTGCAACGAACCGACGAGCCGGTGTCGGCGGCAGACCTCGCCGACCAGCTCGGCATCGCACGCGCAACCGCCCAGCGGTATCTGGCGGCGTTGGCGGACGAGGGCCGCGCCCGGATGAGCCTGCGCTACGGCTCGACCGGGCGCCCGGAACACCAGTACATCTGGGCGGGACGCTGACAGCGGCGCTGGAAAGGCGTTCGCGGCTCCTCTAGTGCCATGTGATATTTTACTGACGTGGCTCGCGTGGTCGTGGTCGGCGCCGGCATCGTGGGTGCCGCCTGCGCGTTCTACGGCGCTCGCGCGGGCCTGGAGATCACCGTCCTGGAGCGCGGTGCCGTCGCTGCCGGCACCACCGGGGCCGGCGAGGGCAACCTGTTGCTTTCGGACAAGGCGGCCGGTCCGGAACTGCAGCTGGCGTTGCGGTCATCCGCGCTGTGGAGCGAGCTGGGCGAAGAATTGGACGGTGAGGCGTTCGAGCTCGAACGCAAAGGCGGCGTAGTGGTCGCCAGCAGCGCCGACGCGCTCACCGCCCTGCGCGATTTCGCTGCCGAACAACGAGCTCTCGGGGTGGACAGTGAGCCGTTGGATCACACCCAGCTCCACGAGGTCGAGCCGCACCTGTCCCGGGCGTTGGCGGGCGGTGCCTTCTATCCGGGCGACCTGCAGGTCCAGCCGATGCTCGCGGCCGCGACTTTGCTGGCCGCGGTCCGTGGCTACGGCGCGGTCATCCGCACCGGTGTCGAGGTCACCGGCAGCGTGCTGACCGGCGGGCGGCTGAGCGGGGTGCGCACCAGCGCCGGGGTGGTGTCGGCCGACTACGTGGTCAACGCGGCCGGTACCTGGGGAGGACAGGTGTCGGCACGGCTCGGCGCCGAGGTGCCGATCCTGCCCCGGCGCGGCTTCGTGCTCGTCACCGAGCCGCTGCCGCGGGTCATCCGGCACAAGGTGTACTCAGCCGACTACGTCGCCAACGTCGCCTCGGACAACGAGGGGCTGGAGACCTCGCCGGTCGTCGAGGGCACCCGGTCGGGAACGGTGCTGATCGGCGCCAGCAGGGAACGGGTCGGCTTCGACAGGACCATCTCGATCCCGGTGGTCCGGCAGCTCGCCGCGCAGGCGGTCGCCCTGTTCCCGGTGCTGGCCGCGATCAACCTGATGCGGGTCTATGCGGGATTTCGTCCCTACTGCCCCGACCATCTCCCGGTCATCGGCGCGGATCCGCGGGTTCCGGGTTTGCTGCACGCCTGCGGGCACGAGGGAGCTGGCATCGGTCTGGCACCCGCCACCGGCGAGCTGATCGCCGGTCTGATCACCGGGCAGCCGACCAGCGTGGACCCGAAACCGTTCTCCCCCGAACGCCTGATCGGACCCGCGACATGACCGCGTTCACCTTCGATGATCGGCCCATCGACTTCGTCGAGGGCCAGAGCGTCGGTGCCGCGCTGATCAACGCCGGCATCTACAGCTGGCGGGTGACCCGCCGAGCCGGCACCCGCCGCGGCCTGTTCTGCGGCATCGGCGTCTGTTACGACTGCCTGGTCACGGTGAACGGCGCGCCGAACCAGCGCGCCTGCCAGGTCGCGGCGGCCACCGGCATGGCCGTCACGACCCAGACCGGAACGGGCCACGATGACCTCGCCCGCTGAGAAGTCGCCCGCTGAGAAGTCGCCCGCCGAGTTCACCGCGCAACCCGCGGTCGCGGTCATCGGCGCTGGACCGGCCGGCCTGGCCGCGGCCGTGCACGCTGCCGAGCAAGGGGCGGTGACGGTCCTGATCGACTCCGGGCCGCGGCTGGGCGGCCAGTACTGGCGCCACCAGAAGGGCGACCTGGACGCGCCCGACGCGACCTACCACGACCTGGTCCGCCGACTGGAGTCGCTCGTCGCAGCCGGACGGCTCACCGTGCGTCTGGAGCACCACGTCTGGTCGGTCCGGGCCGACGAGTCGGGCTGCGCCGTCGCAGCCGTCGACCGCCGCGATCCCGGCCGGCCCGGCGAGCTGCGGCTGCGCGCCGCCGCCGTGGTGCTCGCCGTCGGCGCCTACGACCGGCCGGTCCCCTTCCCCGGCTGGGACCTGCCCGGCGTCCTCACCGTGGGCGGCGCCCAGGCTCTGCTCAAGGGCAGCGGGGTCGCCGTCGGGCCCCGGGTCCTGGTCGCGGGCAGCGGGCCGTTCCTGCTGCCCGTCGCCACCGCGCTGGCCGCCAGCGGAGCCGACGTTCTCGGCGTGCACGAGGCCAATCGCGGCAGCGGCTGGCTCCGGCAGCTGCCCGCCGCCGCGTCGCAGCCGGCCAAACTTCGCGAGGCAGCCGGCTACGCCGTCGGCCTCGCCCGTCATCGGATACCGCTGCGCACCGGTTCCGTGGTCGTCGCCGCACACGGCGCCGACCGGCTGGAGGCAGTGACCCTCGCGCGCCTGGACCGGGCCGGGAAGGTCCGCGACGGCACCCGGCGGCGGCTGGCTGTCGACGTGCTCGCGATCGGGTACGGCTTCTCCACCCAGTCCGAGCTGCCGCTGCAGGCCGGCTGCGCGCTGCGGGCGACCGCCGACGGGACGCTGGCCGTCACGACCGACCGCACCCAGCAGACCAGCAACCCGCGCGTCTACGCGGCCGGCGAGACCACCGGCGTCGGCGGCGCTCAGCTGGCCGTCGCCGAAGGCACCGTCGCCGGCAGCTACGCCGCCCGAGCCGCCGCCGGCCACTCCCCTGCCGCGCCAACCGAACCGGAGGCCATCGAACCCGTTGAACCCGTTGTTCTGGTGGCCATCCGCACCCGCGACCGGCTGCGCCGCTTCGCCGCCGCGATGCACGCGGTCTACCCGGTCCCCCGGTTCTGGCTCGACACGCTGGAGCCGGATACGGTGGTCTGCCGGTGCGAAGAGGTGACCGTGGCCGAGATCGACGCCGCGATCGGCAACGGCGCTCGGGACGCCCGTTCGGTCAAGCTGCTGTCCCGCGCCGGCATGGGATGGTGCCAGGGACGCGAATGCGGCTACGCCACCAGCTGCCTGACGGCCTTGCGCACCGGACAGCCGCTCGATCTGGAGAGCGGCGCCGGCCGGAGCGTCGCCGCGCCGATCCCGCTCGGCCTCATCGCCCAAGCAGATATCGCCCAAGCAGATATCGCCCAAGCAGATACCGCCCGAGCACACACCGCCGCCCCACCGCTGTCCTGACGCCGTACCTTCACGAACCATCACCACTAGGAGCACCGATGAACCGCAAGCCGTGGCACGGAATACTCGTCGCAACCGCGCTGCCCTGGAAAGACGACGACACCCCCGACCTCGATGCCTACGCCACCCATATCGGGTGGCTGGCCGCCAACGGCTGCGACGGGGCGACGCCCAACGGCTCGCTCGGCGAGTACCAGGTCCTCAGCGACTCCCAGCGCGACGACGTGGTGCGCGCCGCCGTAGCGGTCGCACCGGACGGGTTCGTCGTCATGCCCGGGATCGCCGCCTACGGCGCCAAGCAGGCCCGCCGGCATGCCGAGGTCGCCGCCGAGGCCGGTTGTCCCGCCGTGATGCTGCTGCCCCCGAACTCCTACCGGGCCCGGCCCGTCGACGTGATCGAGCACTACCGGATCGTCGCCGAGGTGGGCGTTCCGATCGTCGCCTACAACAACCCGTTCGACACCAAGGTCGACCTCGTTCCCCCACTGCTGGCCCAGCTCTACCATGAAGGACTCATCGTCGCGGTCAAGGAATTCTCCGGCGACGTCCGCCGCTTCTACGAGCTACGCGAGCTCGTCCCTGATCTCGACGTGCTTGCCGGCAGCGACGACGTCGTCCTCGAGCTCGCGCTCACCGGCTCGCCCGGCTGGATAGCCGGCTACCCGAACGTGTTTCCTGCCTCCTGTGTCGAGTTGTTCACCGCGGCGCGGGCGCGTGACCTGGACAAGGCGCTGCCGCTGTACTCCGCACTGCACTCGCTGCTGCGCTGGGACTCCAAAACCGAGTTCGTGCAAGCCATCAAGCTGTCGATGGATCTCAACCCCGACGCGATCAACGGCGGCCGCTGCCAGCCGCCGCGCGGGCCGCTGTCGGAGATCGACGCCGCCAGCATCCGGGAGGCGACCGAGAAGGCGCTGGCCGCCGGCCTGCGCTGAACCCGCGCTGAAGAGGAGCAACCGATGAGATCCGTACGCACGCTGCACGCGGTCGACTCACACACCGAGGGCATGCCGACCCGCGTCATCGTCGGCGGGGTCGGCGTGATTCCCGGCGACACCATGGCGCAGCGGCGGGTGAACTTCATGCGCGACAGAGATGATCTGCGCACGCTGCTGATGTTCGAGCCGCGTGGCCACAACGCGATGTCCGGCGCGATCCTGCAACCGCCGACCCGGCCGGACTGCGACTGGGGCGTCGTCTACATCGAGGTGTCCGGGTGCCTGCCGATGTGCGGGCACGGGACCATCGGTGTCGCCACCGTCCTGGTCGAGACCGGGATGGTGCCGGTGGTGGAGCCGGTCACCACCATCCGACTGGACACCCCGGCCGGAGTGGTGGTCGCCGAGGTCGCGGTCTCCGACGGCGCCGCCCGCGCGGTGACCATCCGCAACGTGGCCTCGTTCTCGCTGGCCCTCGACCAGAAGGTCGACGTCCCAGGACTGGGCATGGTCGAGTACGACCTGGCCTTCGGCGGCAACTTCTACGCGATCCTCGATCTGGACAAGCTCGGCTTCGACTTCGACCGCGCCCAGCAACAGCGCATCTGTGACGCTGGTTTGGCGATCATGGAGGCCATCAACACCTCGAAGCTGCCGGTCCACCCCGAGGACCCGCACATCACCGGTTGCCATCACGTGCAGTTCCTGGCTCCGGGCTCCACCGCGCGCCACTCCCGGCATGCCATGGCGATCTATCCGGGCTGGTTCGACCGGTCGCCGTGCGGCACCGGCACGAGCGCCCGGATGGCGCAACTGCACGCCCGCGGCGAGCTCGGACTGCACACCGACTTCGTCAACGAGTCGTTCATCGGCACCCGCTTCATCGGACGGCTCATCGACGAGACCACCGTCGGCGGCCTGCCCGCGGTCGTGCCGACCATTACCGGCCGGGCGTGGGTCACCGGAACGGCCCAGTACCTGCTCGACCCCACCGACCCGTTCCCGGCGGGCTTCCGCTTCTGAACCGCCGAGAAAGACGAGAGGTAACCACCGCATGATCACCTCGACATCTCCGCAATGTCCCGAGGACATCGTGGTGTCCGTGGAGGCCACCGAGCCCGCCGCCGTGCGGGTCGCGGCTGAGGCAGCGCGCAAGGCCCAGCCCGACTGGATGGCCGCCGGCGCTGCCGGCCGGGCCAAGGCCCTCGGCCAGGCGGCCGATGCCGTGCAGGGCGCCGCCGACGAGCTGGCCGCCCTCGCGGTACGGGAGGTCGGCAAGCCGCTGGCCGAGGCCCGGGGCGAGATCGGACGGTCGGTGTCGATCCTGCGCTACTACGCGCAACAGCCATTCGAGGAGATCGGCGCCACCCACAACCCGTCCGGTGCGGGCCTGCTGTTCACCACCCGGCGGCCACGCGGGCTCGTCGGGCTCATCACGCCGTGGAACTTTCCGTTCGCGATTCCGCTGTGGAAGGCCGCTCCGGCCTTGGCCTACGGCAATGCTGTGCTGCTCAAACCCGCCGAACCAGCGACTGCCTGCGCGTTGCGGCTGGCCGAGCTGATCACCCCGTTCCTTCCCGCCGGCCTCCTCACCGTCGTTGCCGGCGGTGCCGGCACCGGTCAGGCCGTCGTCGAGCAGGCCGACGTCGTCTCCTTCACCGGCTCGACGGCCGTGGGCCGCACGATCGTCGCCGCCGCGGCGCAGCGAGGCATTCCGGTGCAGGCCGAGCTGGGCGGGCAGAACCCGGCGATCGTCCTGCCCGACGCCGACGTCGAGGCCGCCGCCGGCAGCATCGCGGCCGCGGTTGCCGGCTACGCCGGGCAGAAATGCACCGCTACCAAGCGGGTGATCGTCGTCGGCGACGCGGCCCGGTTCACCGATGCCCTCGTCGAGAGCGTTCGCGCTCTCGTGGTCGGCGACCCCGCCCGGGAGGACGTGACCGTCGGCCCGGTCATCGACTCGGCCGCCCGAGATCGGGTGCTGGCCGCCGCCGCAAGCGTCGCGGACGCCGGTGGCCGGTTGCTCACCGGCGGAACCGAGGTCGGTGACCTCGGATGGTTCGTCGCTCCCACGATCGCCGACGGGTTGCCTGCTGACCACCTGCTCGAATGCGACGAGGTGTTCGGCCCGATCTGCTCGATCAGCAGTGTCGCGAGCCTGGACCAGGCGATCAGTCGCGCCAACTCTGTCCAGCACGGCCTGGTGGCCGGCCTCTACACCCGCGACATCGGCAGCGCGCTGCAGGCCGCGAACCGCCTGGCCACCGGCATGATCAAGGTCAACGCGCCGACCACCGGGGTCGATTTCTACCTGCCGTTCGGCGGCGTGAAGTCCTCCGGCTATGGCTCGAAGGAGCAAGGGAAGGCCGCGGTGGACACCTTCACCAGCGTCCACACGGTCACCATCGAAGCCGGGTGGCAACTGTGACTCGTCTACTGTCCAGCGGCGACGCCGACGACAAGCTGGTCCTGCAGTCCACCGGCTCCCGGACCAGCCTTCGCGATGAGGCGATCATGACCTTGCAGGCCGCGATCATCGCCGGTGAGCTGCGGCCGCACGTGGTGTATTCCGCGCCGACGCTCGCCGCCCAGTTGCGGATGTCGGCCACGCCGGTGCGCGAGGCGGTGCTCGACCTCGTCAAGGAAGGCCTGGTCGAAACCGTCCGCAACAAGGGATTCCGGGTCGTCGAACTCGCCGCCGCCGAACTCGACGAGCTCACCGAGTTGCGGCTGCTCATCGAGGTGCCGTCGGTGCGCAACCTGGCTCGGCGAGGACTGGCTGACGGTGAGTACAAGATGTTGAAGCAGCTGGCCGGGCAGATCGAACGCGCCGCCGTGCGCAATGACATGGTGGCCCACAACAAGGCCGACCTGGAGTTCCACACGGCTCTGCTGGGCCTGCTCGGCAACAAGACACTGGTCACCACCGTCCAGTCGTTGCGGGTCAGGTCCCGGCTGTACGGCATGTCCGCGCTGGCCGACTCCGGGCAGCTGTTGCCCACCTCCCACGAGCACACGGAACTGCTCGACCTGATCCGCGAGGGGGACGCCGCAGGTGCCGCGCGGTTGATGCGCCAGCACATCGGGCACGTCCGCGGATCCTGGGCGACCGGCGCCCCCGAGCAATGAACTCCATGCCGCGACGAGAGATCGCCGGCCGCGAGGTAGGAGCCATCGGCCTCGGCTGCATGCCGATGAGCTGGTTCTACGACCGCGGCGCACGTAACGACACCGAGGCCGTCGCCGCGATCAACGCAGCGCTCGATCACGGGGTGACGCTCTTCGACACCGCCGATGTCTACGGGCCACACACCAACGAGACGCTCCTCGGGCGCGCCCTGGCCGGTCGTCGCGACGAGGCGTTTCTGGCCACCAAGGTCGGCCTTCTCGTCGACGGCACCTCGCGGTATCACCGCAATGGCTCGCCGGCTCACATCCAGCAATCCTGCGAGGCGTCGCTGCGGCGGCTGCGGACCGACCGCATCGACCTGTACCAGCTGCATCGCGTCGATCCCGCCGTCCCGATCGAGGACAGCGTGCAGGCGATGGCCGAACTCGTCGAGGCAGGCAAGGTCCGAGCCATCGGGCTGTCCGAGGTGAGCGTGGCCGAGCTAGCCCGCGCCGCGCAGGTCGCGCCCATCGCCTCGGTGCAGTCCGAGTTCAGCCTCTGGACCCGGGAGCCGGTAGGCAACGGCGTGCTCAGTTGGTGCCAGGACCACGGTGCCGCCCTGCTTGCCTTCGCCCCGCTCGGCCGCGGGTACCTCACCGGCGCCATCCGCTCGGCCGATGATCTGCCGGCCGATGACTTCCGCCGTGACAATCCGCGCTTCCAGCCGGCGGCGCTTCGTGCGAACGAGAGCTTGCTGGCGACCATCCTCGAGGTCGCGGAGCGAAGCGGCGCTACCGCCGCGCAGGTCGCGCTGCGCTGGCTGCTCGGCTACAGCGACCACGTCCTCCCGATCCCCGGCACCAGACGAGCAGCCCGGATGGTCGAGAACGCCCTTGCCGCGATGATCGATCTGAGTCCAGACGACGCGTCGTTACTCGATGCGCTCGGGGAGCCGGCGGGCGCCCGTTACTGACTCGCCATCAACTCAGGCCGACGAACTCGGGGGGTTTTGGAAACCCCGGCCCAGGGATAAGATGCTCGGAACCAGCCAAGCACGTTGACGCATCATCGGCTCGAGGCAGTAGAGCGTTGTGCGATTGACGCCAAGGCTGTGGCCGTCTCGCCGGATTGCCGACAGTGGCATAGGCGATGTGTGATCCCTTCCCCAATGGCCTGATACGTGCGTCAAGAGGCGACGATGCCTGACACCCAGCTATCTGAATACACGACAGCCGACCTGCCGAATCTCGGCTCCGCGGTCGAGTCCTCCCGCCACAGCGCACGGGGCGCCGGCTGGGAGTGCACCGAAATCGGCTCCTTCGTCTCGCTGGTGCCGAAGGACCGAAAGCGGATGTCCTGGTTCAACCCGAAGATGCTGTGGCGTAGCCGAAACGATGTGCTGGCGCACCTCGTGGATCCCGCTCCTGCCGAGCGAGCCCAGTGGGTAGCGGGGTTGAGCGACGCCGACCTCACCGTTGACCTCTCGGCGCGGCTGGACGAATTCTCGTTCCTGGTGATGGGTGACACCGGGGAGGGCGATTACAGCCAGTACGCTCTGGTCCCGCCGCTCCTGGCTCAAGCAGCGTCCACCGAGTTCCTGTTCATCTGCAGCGACGTGCTCTACCCCGTGGGCGACGTCAACGACTACGCCAGCAAGTTCTACACGCCGTACTCGAAGTTCGAAGGACCGATCTACGCCATTCCTGGCAACCACGACTGGTACGACGACCTCTACGCGTTCATGTACCACCTGTGCGGCCGGACAAAGGATCCCTCGCCTCCGGCGTTCGTCGACGGTGCAACGCCGACCATGCGCCGCCGAGCCGAGCTCATGATCCGCCGCAGGTTATGGCGAAAGCCGACGCCGCCGGATGACGACGCGCTGCAGAAGATGGCCGGGCTGCGTGAGCTGTCCCGACAGAAGCAGCCTGTGCGGCAACCCGGACCATACTTCGTGATCGACACCGCACAACTGCGGCTCGTATGCATCGACACCGGCATCCTCGGCGACATCGACTCCCAACAGGGGCAATGGCTTCTCCGTGTCTCGGCAGATCCCCGACCCAAGATCCTGTTCACCGGCAAGCCGCTGCTCGTCGACGGCCGCTGCGATCCGTGCGCGATAGCCGGCGCTTCCGGCAGGCACCAGACGGTGCTCGATATCGTTCACGATCCGCAGTTCAACTACGTGGCCTCCATCGGTGGCGACATACACAATTACCAGCGCTACCCGGTGCGACTGGGCGACCGGACGATCCAGCACGTGGTTGCCGGCGGTGGGGGGGCATTCATGCACGCCACCCATCTGATCCAGCGGATAGACCCTGAAAAGGTATGTGGCGTCACCGAGGACGAGTTCCGGTGCTATCCCCTGCGCCGTGACTCCCTGGCCGCGTACAGCCGAGTGCTGCAGGCTATCCTTCGCAGGGCGCATGTGCCCGTCGACGTGGAGATCTCCTCGGACCAGGCGGCGTTGTTCCTGGCCCGCAAGCGTGGGATAGCGCCACTGGCAACCCGTCCCATCATCACCGACTCCGACGACGTGTCAACCGCGAAGCAGGGACTGCGCGCGCAGGCAGTGGCCTACAGCCTGCTGACCCTCGGGGGCAAGAGGTTTCACAAGTGGTTCTCGCCCTTCTATGACTGGGACACGCCGCCGTTCTACAAGTCCTTCCTCCGCATCGACGTCGGCGCCGGATCGGCGCGTGTCACGTGCCGGGGGGTCACCGGATGCAAGGAGACGGAGAACGATCCACCGGTCGAGGATCAGTTCGAACTGACCTGGTAGCGGCATCGCTGCGAATCACTTGTGCAGGCGCATACCGTCATCGGCCCGCCGCTTTCGGCGGAGCAAGCCAACTCTGGTCCGAGGGCAGCCCCACCACCGACTCCAGGCCCTGGGGCGGCCTGGCGATATCAGGCACCTTCGAATCAGTGAGGAACCAGCTCTCGCAGTGGTCGTCGAGGATGCCGTGCGAGTGCGGCATACAGGCCACGAAGATCGGCGAGTCACTGATGCCAAGCGCGCGCAGCGGATCCATCCGGGGATGGTCGCCTATGAGCAGCTGTCCATGAGCGCGCGGGCCCGCGGCGACTTCCACACGATCGGAGAAGCTGATCCGTGATTTCATCAACATGCCGCGGAACTGGCTGTAGTTGGTCGCGCCCAGGTTCCGCATCGGGATCCGAACGCCCCCGGGTCGGCGGACCGTGATCCGCGCGCACAACCTTCCGTCCAGGTCGTACTGACTCGACATCTCGTCCTGGTGAACCCGGAAGTCGAGATTGGCCTGGTGCTTCGGCATTCCCCAGATGCCCTTGCCCCCTTTGACCGAGACCAGCGAGCTTACCGGCAGATCCCATACATACTGGCCGACCACCGAGAAGCGCTCGCTCAACAGGGTGCCCCAGATCCTGCTGCCAGCCGGCTTGTGATGGCAGGCGAACGCGATGCTGTACTCGACGTACTTGCCGATGTCGGTGGTTCGGTATTCGATCACAGTGACGATCAGGAGCGCGCGGCCACGTGGTAGTCGGATCAGGCCCAGCTCGCATCCGGGCATCAGCGCACTGGCCTGATCGTGATCCACGGTGAAGCCCGCCATCAGCGCGGGAGAATCCAGCGAGTTGACCGGCATCTCGAACGGAATGTCATCGACCAGCGCGTACTTACCGGCCAGGGCGCGCTGCCGCTCGGGGTACCTCATGCCGCCAATTCCGAGAGGATCCTCGGGATGGTGTCGCGCGCCGCGTACCGACCCATGAACACGTCCAGATGGCCGTATCCCGGCAGCAGGTGCAGCGCGTGGAATCCGGGCCGGTGCCCGTCCAGGTAGGCAAAGGTGCGCCGCTGGCTTTCTGGCAGGAAGCACAAGTTGTCCAAACCCGCGAGCAGAACGAAGCGAGCATCGGTCTGCGGCGGCTGCGCGAGCGGATCAGCCGGCAAGCCCCTGACGACATTGAGGGGGACGATCCGCCCGCGGCTCACCGAGCGAGCCATCTGTTTGAAGAAGGTCATGGGGACCGGCCCGAACTCCGTCCGCAACCAGTCGTGGGTCTGCGCTGACAGGTTGTCGTGCGACCACAACGCCGGTCGCCCGGATCCGTAGGTGAAGCTCACCATCTTGCAGACGCGGTTCGCGCATTCGCGATGGGTGAGGTCAACGGTATCCACCATGAGGCGTCTCAAGCGGTCGGTGGGCAGCTGCTGTCCCCAGTGCGGGTCGACGAAGGGGATGGCGTCGGCGAGCAACGGAACGACATACCCGATCTTGAACCGGGCGAACTTGGGGATCACCGGGTGCAACGACATGGCGTTGGAGATGATCGTGTCGACGCCGTCGATGAGTCCCGACACAGCTGACAGTGCGAAGCTGCTCGACCCCTGACAGTGCACGATGGCCTTGATCGAGTCCGCGCCGGTCTCTTCCCGGACCTTGCGCACCGCGCAAGGATGGTCATAGACAGCAGCCTGATCAAGATCCCACGAGTTGGGAGGCAGGTCGATGCTTGCCCGCCAGTTCTCCAACCACACGTCCCATCCCTCGGCCACCAGCGCGTCGACGATGTTGACCGCTTCAGGAGCGCGAAAGACATCGGCCCGGACGCCCGCGCCGTGCACGAGCAGGACGGGGCCTCGATCCGGTGGTCGGGGGCCGGTGACGTGATGGAGGTTGAGTGGCATGCCGTCTGCCGCGGTGAAAGGGACGATCTCGGTAGTCAGCTCGACAGGTGCGTGAACGGTCATCGGACCAGGTCCTTTCGAGGCGGCCGGCCATAGGTTGTGCGCAGCCCTTGCTGGAAGAACAGGAGGAACCGGACGATGCCGGCCGGAGTTCCGCGGAACGTGAGCAGCTGCCGCGCGAGCATCGGCGCGTTGAGCCTGAGGATGCCGCGGGAGTACTCATGCTGGGGTGGCGCGTCGAAGTCGGCGATTCCCGGCACGAGCCGTATGAACAGCGTTGTGGTGTCGAGCCACATGTCCATGCCGCGATCGTTGCTGATGTCCTTGAAACCCAGCAGCGTCATCGGACCGCTGGCAGTGGTGATAGGCAGCCGGTAGCGCATGAGGGCTCGGCCACGTGCGCCGCCGGGGGCGAACAGGTCGAAGGAGCCGTTTTCGACCGGCATGTCACTGGCATTGAGGTCACGACAGCGCACGAATCCGGTGGCCGACATGCGATGAGCCGGATCCCGCAGCGCTGCCGCCAAGTTGCCGGTGCCGATGGTGAGGCGGAAGGAAATCCGGTGCCAGTCACGGTTGCCGGTCACGTAACCCGCGTCGTACGCCGGAGAGCCAGGATTGTGGAAGCCCCGCATCTCCTCGGTGAACCGCACCCGCATCACAGGCTCCCCCTTGTCGCGACCTGATCCTCGATCATGTTCTCCGCTACCCGATCGGCGAACGCGGCGATCGTGAGCGACGGGTTCGCCCCGACCGGACCTGGAAAGACCGATCCATCCGCGACGTACAGACCTGGCACCCCGTGGACCCGGCCTAAGGCGTCGATCACACCTTTGCTGTGCGTGGTCGGCATCGGGCAACCTCCGACGGGATGCACCGTGATCACTCGCCGCAACAGATAGGAGGGGTTGAGCTCGAACCGCCCGCCGAGCGCGCCGGCGAGCGTGGACATCCGCTCGATCATGGTGGCGAAGTACTCGGTAGAGGTGCGTATCGTCCAGGTGTTGTCAAGAACCGGGTCGATCCCCTCGCCCATCTCGCGCAGGTACAGCGTGCCGTCAGGTATGTCGCGACCCATCCCTAGCAGCGGTAACGCGTTCTCGGAGAAGCTGGCTGGTCCGAGGAGCTTCGAGACGTCGGCCGACAGGCTTGTGCGCCGCCGATGGGTCGCCCGCGAATACGCGCGTTTGGCGATCAGCGTGAGGAGCCGGCGCAATCCGTCACCGGACTGGGTCAACTCTGCCATCCACGCTGCGATCGCTGGGTATCCAGCGTCCTCGAGATACATGCCGTAGTCTGCCAGCAAGCCGGAGTCGGCCTCGTCCGGATAGCGAAGGTAGGACGTGATGACCGGGCCGCGGGTGCCCTCCAGCGGTCGGTCCGCGTCAAGGATGAATCCCAGAAGGTCACCGTTACCGGAGAATCGCGTCCCCAGCTCAGGAGTTGTGATATCGAGCCGGGCGCGGTTGGCCAGCAGGAGATAGGTAGTACCCAGAGTCCCGGCGCTCATCACCACACGCGGGGTTTTGATCGTGTATACCGTCAAATCGCGACGTGGCCGGCTGCCCTGGGCCTCGAAGTCGTGAACGACGACGCCGACGTCGAAGCCACCGTCGTCGCGGCGGGAGATCGAACGGACCTCGCTCCCGACCTGGATCGTCGCTCCATGATGGCTCGCGGCGGAGAGGAAGGTGTGGTCAAGGCTGCTCTTGGCGCCCTCGTTGCAACCGATGTCGCATTCACCGAGAAGGCGACAGGTGCGCCTTGCACGACCGTGGATGTTGGGGTATTCCGCTGGTGGCAGCTCCACCCCCACTGCCGGCTGGCCGTCGGCGTCACGGAAGCGCACCGCCAGCGGCGCGAGTTCGAAGTCGCCGCGCCCGGCACCCGCGTCCCGCATCGCGGCTGTCTTGGGGAGCTGGAAGTCCGGCTTGTCGAAGGGCATCTCCTGCACGTCGAGGAACTTCTCGATCCGGCTGTAGTGCGGCTCGAGCATGTCGTAGTCGATCGCCCACTTCTCGATCACACCGGGCTGGTACGGGTGCCGCTGCTGGAACCATGACGGGTCCTTTCGCAGCATCACGTTCGCGTAGATCAGCGAGCCGCCACCGAGGCCACTGGAGATGAGCGCGTCAAGCCCGGTGAACGACCACGCGTCGAACATCCCGTACAGGCCGTCACTCGGGCTCCAGAAGTTGGCACCCATGCCGTTCGGTGTGCGTGGGTATGAACCCGGCGGATAGGCGCGACCACGCTCGAGAAGGCACACGTCGAGGCCTGCCGCGGACAGCCTCTCGGCTACCACTGATCCGCCGAAGCCCGAACCCACGACCACGACGTCAGCTGCCGTCGGCGGCGGCCCGGTGCAGAGGCTCACAGCGACCCTCCCGGGTCGGCGCGTCCCGGTGTGGGCTCACCAACCGGACACCGGTCGGGAGACCGAACACCTCCACGCGGTCCGGTGATGCGACGGATGGTCAGGTCCGTGCTCGAGTCGCGGAGCGGGAAACCCATACCAGACCCCCTAAACGGAATTCGTCCATGTCTGATCGGCTTGGCAGGACCGATCAGACCTGTGCCTTGGAAGAACCACGGGGGGTGCCGTCAGATACTCGTCGGAGGGACTTGGTTCGATAAAGCTTGTTGGTTGATGTCCTTCTGGCTGGTATGACTGCTATCGACGTCGACGCCACGAATGATCAACTTCAGCAGGTAGTGAGAGCCGGCCCGCGCCCTCCTTGTACACCCGGCATCCGCCGGCGACAAGAATGAACCGCCAGCTACGGCGTAATGTACTTGTGAGTCGGTTACCTTGTCGCTAAGCATGTCGACAACCTCTGAGACTTTGCAGTATTTCGCCGATCGGTGCTGTCAGCTGCCACCGGGCTGCCCACCGTGGAGCTGGAAACCGCGCCTCAGTCGTCGCTCGGGCTGGGGATCTCGCCGAGCAGTTTTTCCAGGACGTCTTCCAGGGTGGTGACCCCGAGCTGAGCCCGTCCGGAGGTGACGATCGCCATGTGCGTACTGGTCCGCTTCATCGCCTCCAGCGCCGTGGTCATGCTGGTTCCGGCCGCGAGTTCGGTCATGGGTCGGTGGGTGTCGCGCGGAAGCCGAGCCCGCGGTCC
>NZ_DASVQG010000156.1:0-10812 GCF_036389215.1 Jatrophihabitans sp. | reverse complement strand
CCCCCCCCCCCCCCCCGCCGCTTGACCACCCCGGGCCGGAATCCGGACCGCGGCCCTCGCACCGGGAGCCGCCGCAATGGCGGGTCCTGGTGTCGTCGCGAACCAGCGCGCCACGGCCGGCCTCGCTCCGGCGGATCATGGCGCAGGTAGCGGTCGCGGTGGTGGTGGCTTTCGCCGTCGTCGCGGTCAGCGGCATCCTGGTGTTCCAGCGGATCGCCAAGCAGGAAGCCGTCCATCAAGTAGCCGAGGTGACCGACATCCTCGCCGAGAGCGTGGTTCAGCCGGCGCTCACCGATGCGATGGCGACCGATCCGGCACGGGCATCAGCGGGCCTGGATCCGGTAGTACGCAAGGGAGTCCTCAGCACCCAGGTGGTCCGGGTCAAACTCTGGAGCCCGCAGGGATTGGTTCTCTACTCCGACGAGCGGCGGCTCATCGGCAAGAGCTTCGGCCTGGACGACGAGGCACGCTCAGCGTTGACCGCACCCCGCACGGAGGCCGGCATCACCGATCTCGATCGTCCGGAGAACGTCTTCGAGTCCGCGCCCGGCAAGCTGCTCGAGGTCTATCGGCCGGTGTGGACGCCGAGCGGGAAACCCCTGCTGTTCGAAGCCTATTTTCGCTATGACCTGGTCTCGCAGCGCAGCGACGAGCTCTGGCGAGGTTTCTCCGGCGTCATGCTGAGCAGCCTGGCCGCGGTGCTCGTCCTGCTCGCCCCGTTGCTGTGGCTGTTCTACTGGCGAGCCCGCTCGGCGCACCTGCAACGGGAGCAGTTGATGCGGCGCGCGCTGGATGCCTCCACCGAGGAGCGGCGGCGGATCGCCGCGACCCTGCACGACGGCGTGGTGCAGCAACTGGCCGGCGCCGCCTTCCTGGTCGGCGGCGAGGTGGAGCGCGCCAGTGCGCACGGAGAGTCAGCGCGGGCCGAGCGGCTCGCCGAGGCCGCCGCGACGGTCCGCGACGGGGTCGCCGGCATGCGCTCGCTGCTGGTCGACATCTATCCGCCCAGCCTGACCGCCGAGGGACTGGCCGCGGCACTCGCGGACCTGGTCAGAACGCAGTCCGGCTCCACCGCCCGGATCCAGCTGGACGCCGATCCGGCAGCCGCCGCGGCACTGGACGCCGAGCAGCAACAGGCGGTGTTCCGGGTGGCCCAGGAATGCCTGCGCAACGCGGTGCGGCACTCGGGAGCCGGCACCATCTGGATCGAGCTGAGCCAGCAGCCGAGCAGCGTCCGGCTCGAGGTGGCTGACGACGGCCGCGGCCTGGAGCCCGAACGCGCCGAACAGGCCGCTACCGAAGGCCATTTCGGGCTACGGCTGATCGCCGACGTCGCGGTCGCGGCGGGTGCCAGGCTGTCGGTGGCCAGCGGTGCGGACGGCACCCGGTTCCGGATGGAGGTCCCGACGTGATCAGGGTGCTGCTTGCCGATGACCACCGGCTGGTGCGGGCCGGGCTGGCCGGACTGCTGGGCACCGCCCCCGACATCGAGGTGGTCGGCGAGGCCGCCGACGGCCGGCAGGCGGTGGAGCTCAGCGTCGCGGTGGCGCCGGATGTGATCCTGATGGACGTGTCGATGCCGGTGCTCGACGGCATCGAGGCGACCCGGCTGATCATCGATCGCGACCCGTCGACCCGGGTGATCGCCCTGACCTCCTTTGCCGACAAGGAGAAGGTGAACGACATGCTCGCCAGCGGGGCGGTCGGTTACCTGCTCAAGGACAGTGAGCCCGCCGACCTGCTTGCCGCGGTGCGCTCGGCCAGTGCCGGCGGCGCACCGTTGGACCCGAGGGTGGCAATGGCGCTGCTGCCGAACCGGCAACCGACGTCGGTGGTCGAGCAGTTGAGCAGCCGTGAACGCGAGGTACTGGTGCTGGCGAGCCGGGGCCTGGCCAACAAGCAGATCGGCCGCTCACTGGGGATCGCCGAGCGAACCGTCAAGGCGCACCTGGGCAATATCTTCCGCCGGATCGGGGTCAGCGACCGGACCTCGGCCGCCCTGTGGGCACGGGACCACCTTCCTGAAGCCAAGTCCTCCTGACAGCCTCAGCCGCGAGCCTTGGCGGTCGCCCTCCGGTTGGCCTTCATGATGGCCTCGACCAGTTCCGGCTTGGTCATGCGCGAGCGGCCGGGAACGTTGAGCCGCTTGGCGATCTCCATCAGATGCGCCTTGGTGGCGTTGGCGTCCACGCCCTCGGCGGTCTGGCCGCCGCGCCGGGCCCGCGCCCCTCGCTGGGACGCGTGCTCGTCCGAGGGCCCCTTCTTGCCGTCCTCCTTGGGCTCCCAGTGATCGCCGACCTTCTCGAAGGAGTGCTTGAGCGAGGAGAAGGCGGTGCGGTGGGCCCGCTCGCCCTCGCCGTACTGCTCCACCGCTGAATCGTGGGTCGCAGACCAGGTCTCCTGCGCCTTCTTCGGTGATCGTTTCAGGGTCGAGGGCAGTTCTTCCTTGGCAGGCATGGTGTTCCTCCCTTGGGTGAGCGACTCAGGTGGGTGTCGAGGCGTCGGTGTAGCGCAGCAGGGCGGCGATGCCCTGCTCGACGTACTGGTGGCCGCCCGGGGTGATGACCAGGCCGGCGCCGCTACCGGCCAGCGCCCTGACCAGCGCCGCGTCCAGCCGGTCCTGCTGGATCTCGGTGACGCCGAGGTCGCTCAGCTCGGCGTCGGTGCTTGCCAGCAGCAGCGGGTCCGGCCCGATCGAGCAGGTTGCGGTCGAGGACGGATCGTCGGACAGCACCAGGGTGTCGACCTGCGCCTTGCGAAGGGCATCGAGGACGGCCGAGATGCCGGTGACCGCATAGTCGTGCCGGCCGACTGCCTGCTGCAGCCGGGCCAGGATGTCGTGCCGCTCGGCCCACAGCTGGTGCAGCAGCGCCGAGCGCACCTCCTCGTCCAGCGCCTCGCGGGAGGCGCCCTCGGCCCGGGCGCCGTGTTCCAGCTGGCGCACCGTCACCCGCTGGGGCAGCACCTTGGTGAGCTCCTCGGTGACCAGGTTGCGGGCCCGGACGTCGCCGGCCACCAGGATCACCCGCACCTCGGGGGGCAGGTGGTGGTGGATGGTCTGGGCGACCTCCTTGCTGTTGGTCTCCCAGGCGTTGTCGACCCGGTTCTGGAAGGCCCGCTCGTTCCAGACGTCCCGGCCGGTCTTGCGCAGCGGGTACTCAGCACCTCCCTCGACCGACATCTGGTCGGTGTGGATCTCGTCCAGGACGGTGTAGACATCGGCGCCGGTCCGGTCGATCAGCACGGTCAGGTGCGGGATCTGGGTGGACCGGTCGACCAGGTACGGCAGCACGTGAGGCAGCGCCGACCAGCGCCCGACCTCGCGCAACGGCGGCCGGCGGGTCACCTCGTCGAGCAGCACCTCGCCACCGGCGGCAACGATGAACTGCCCGTGCCGGCCGGCGACGTCCAGGTGCGCCCCGGCCACCTCGTCCA
The DNA here is from genome assembly GCF_036389215.1 of Jatrophihabitans sp. GTDB lineage: Bacteria > Actinomycetota > Actinomycetes > Mycobacteriales > Jatrophihabitantaceae > Jatrophihabitans_A. Next base: position 7,377 of record NZ_DASVQG010000156.1, on the reverse strand, counting down.
CGGCCTCCAGCGTCTTGTCATCGGCGCCGGCCTCGGCCAGCCGTTCCCGCTGGCCGCGCCACCGGAGTTCGACTTCGGTGTCCCCGGACTCACTTGCCCGGGTGGCGTCCAGGTATACCGAGACGAACGGGCCCTGGTGGCTGTACAGGGCCGAAATGGAGTCAGGAATCTGCATGGCGTGCGCTCACCTCATGTGTCAGACGACTCGGGCGCGCTGTTGGGCCTGGACCGAGAACTCCCGCAGGTTCGGCCGTCGCTTTTCCCGATACTACGACGTGGCCGGGTAGCCGCGGTGACCGCCGTCCGACGCGCCGAGTGGGGTACTTGACCCTCTTGTCCGCTGATCCACACTGAAGCCGCCCTGTTAACACGTCCGTACCGGTGGCCGGCGGTCGATGCGTCGCCGAAGAAGATCGAACCTCCAAGGAGCTGTCATGACCAGTCCCGACCTCAGCGCGATCGTCCATGCCCGGGTGCACCCGGGCATCGGTATCGCCCGGATCGGCGACAGCGAGAACGACTACCTGATCGGTCCCGAGACCACCGAGCCCGAACCGCGCGAGGCGGCTGACTACAAGGACGCCACCGGTGCGCTGAAGCGGCAGGCCGCCCGGTTCCGGCTCTACGGGTACGACGCGGCCGGTCAGGTGGTGGCCGAGTTGACCGCGGCGAATGCCGAGATCGACTGGCAGGTCGAGCTGGTCAACAGCAAGGCCGCCTGGTACGAGTTCCAGGTCGCGCTCGACGTGCCGGAGGCAGCCGACCCCGACGCCGCCGAGCCGTCCTGCCAGCGCAACCGGGCCGTGCAGGACCGCGACTCGCTGATCATCGATCCGGGTCCGCGCAGCGTCACCGGCTGCGATACCCAGGGGCCGGCCTTCGACACCGGCACCTTCCTCGGCACGCCGGTCTATCTCGGCGAGCTGCGCACCGATGACGCCGGCCGGTTGCTGGTGCTGGGCGGACGGGGAGTGTCGGCCTCGGCGACCGGCGCGCCGCCGGTGACCTTCGCCAACAACGAGGGCTGGCACGACGACACCTCCGACGGCCCGGTCACCGCGACGGTGCGCATCGGCGGGACGTCGATTCCGGTCGACGGCGGCTGGGTCGCGGTCGCGCCGCCGAACTACGCGCCGGCGCTCAAGAGCGTCCGGACGATGTATGACCTGCTGGTCGACCTCTACCTCCAGGCCGGCTGGCTGACGCGGCCGGCCACGGTCTCGTTCACCGGGGACGTCCTGCCCATCCTGACCCGGCTGTGCGAGCTGCAGTGGGCCAATCACGGCTTTGCCACCGCATACGGCTGGGGCGGCCGGCAACACTTCCTGGATCCCGGCTATCTCGCCCAACTGGCCAACCCGGCCGCCGAGTTCGCCGAGGCACGGCAGTTGGTGTGGAACTCCTCCCGCAACTGGGACCGCGACGGCGAGTCCCCGGTGCCGTGGCCGTGGCTGTACGGCGACACGATGAGCCTGCCGCCGGTCTCGGTGCGCCAGCACTCCACCCTGTCGGCCACCCAGTACGCGATGATGCAACGCTGGGCCGCCGGCGACTTTCTCGCCGACTACGACCCGGCTGCGCCGGCTGCCCCCAGCAGCATCGACCAGGTGCCGCTGGACCTGCAGCCGGCCGCCCTGGATCGAGCCGCGCTGGAGTTCTGCCTGGCCGACGCCTTCCATCCCGGCTGCGAGCTGACCTGGCCGATGCGCCATCTCACGATGTATTCCGAGCCGTTCCGGATCCGGCGCCGCGAGTCCGGCACCCCGCCCTGCATGGGCCCGCTGCTGACCTATCAGAACGTGACGGTGGAAGGCGGCCCGCTGTACGAGCAGTCTCCGGGTGACCTGACCCGATGGATGGCGGTGCCCTGGCAGACCGACACCGCCAGCTGCCGCTCGGGCTACACGTCGGCGCTGACGCCGGCCTTCGATCCGTACCTGCCGACCTTCTGGCCGGCTCGGGTGCCCAACCACGTGCTGACCCAGGCCGACTACGACACGGTGCTCGACACCTCCCTCCCGCTCGCCGACCGTCGTGAGGCCTTCGAGCGGCGGGCCGCATGGCTGCGCTTCCTGCCCGGGGACTACCAGCTGCAACTGGCCACCATGGTGAGCGATTTCGGAAAGCTCGGGGTGGTCGCTGCCCAGCCGGGCCCGACCGACAGCCCGGACTTCCCGGCGAGCTTGCAGGTCGAGTCCGATGTCAGCTTCGACGTCCCGCCGCCGCCGCCGCACCGCAACCTGCTGACCCTGCACAGCCCGGAGGCGGTGGCCGGGGCTGAGCCGGACCTGATGCGGGCGCTGCCGGACCTGATGCGGGCGCTGCCGGTCCCGATCGCGCCCGAGGACGTCACGGTCGCCGACATCGACCTGGTACGCCGATTCCGCCGCCGGCCTCGGTGAGCTGCTCCGACCTGCTGATCATCGGCGCCGGTCCGGCCGGAAGTGCGGCCGCGCTGCGGGCCCGGGCGCTGGGACTACGGGTGGTGCTGCTGGCCGATCAGGGGCGGCCGCCCGGTGTTGTGGAATCCCTGCCGCCAGCCGGCCGGCGATTGCTGGTCGATCTCGGGTGCTGGCAGTCGTTCGTGGACTCCAAGCCCACGCCGAGCAGGGGTGTGCGCTCGGTCTGGGGTTCCTCCCACCCGGTCGAGCGGTCCTCGATCCGGGATCCCGACGGGCCGGGCTGGCACCTGGACCGCGCGGTGTTCGACGCGTTCCTGCAGGCGCAGGCGATCAGAGCCGGAGCCGAGCTGCGGCATGGCCGGTTGCGCTCCGTCCGGCTGCGCTCCGTCCGGCAAGGTGACGAGCTGATCGAGTGCGCCGACGCCGCCGGGAACGTGCTGACCAGCCGGTTCCTGCTCGATGCCTCGGGCCGCTCGGCGGCTGCTGCCGGCCGGTTGGGTGCGCGCCGGCGCTATGACGATGCCGCCGTCGCCACCATCAGCGGCTACCGGGTGGCCGCGTCGGACACCGACCTCCGGACGGTTATCGAGGCGACGCCGGCCGGCTGGTGGTACTCGCTACGCGCGGAGGGCGCCGATGGCCCCGCAAGGGTGGTCGGCCGGGTCGGCGACGCCGACCTCGACACCGGCATCGACACCGGAATCGAGACGGTGCCGGACGTCATGCCGCCCGGTGTGCGCGAGCTGCTCGGCGGTGCGCACCTCCAGCTGCCGCCCCGCCGGGTGGCGGCCAACAGCGGCTACCTGCAACCGTTCGCCGGGCCGCGCTGGGCTGCCGCCGGGGATGCCGCGCTGTCCTTCGATCCGCTGTCCTCGCAAGGGCTGCTCACCGCGCTGTTCACCGGTCGGGCGGCTGCCCAGGCGATCGCCGCCACGCTGGCCGGTTCGGATCAGGCGATCGCTGACTACGCACGGCGGCTGAGTGCGATCCGGCAGGCGTACCAGGCCAATCTCGCGCTCTACTACGGTGCCGAGCGACGCTGGGCGGCCGAGCCGTTCTGGGCCCGCCGGCATGGTGGGCCCACCATCGAGGCCGGCCGCACCAGCCCGGAGCCGGCGCTCAGCCAGGCCCGGTCAGCACGCTCGACCGCGGGTCAGGGCTTGGTGTAGCTGACGATTCCCAGGCACATCTCGTCGGAGGAACCCTCGCCCCAGACGACGTAGCGGGGCGGCAGCTTGGCCAGCGCCGGCAGCTTCTGGCGCAGCGTGGCGTCGTGCGTGCAGCTCACCCGCAGCCGGTCCCCGGCGTGCACCGTCAGCGTCTGGGGCAGCACGGCGGCGCGCTGGTCGTCGAAGTCCCACACCTTGACGTCGAGCAGCCGCTGGCTGGTGCCGTCCTGGCGCAGCAGGTCGATCCGGACGGACTTGCCGAGCAGGTGCATGTGCCCGGCGACCGCACGCAGTTGGATGGTCTCGGTCACCGGGCGCCCGCAGCTCTGGGTGACTCCCGCTCTGGGATCGGTGAGCGAGCCGTCGCAGAGCAGTTGCAGGCCGGCCACCACCCGCCCGGAGTTCACCCCGAACCGCCGGACCACATCGAAGACGGAGGCGTTGCGGTCACAGAGCGGGCCCGACTCGGTCGCCGGGCACGGCAACTCGACGGGTGCCGGCAGCAGCAGCGTCTGCAACGGCTGCAACCGGGCACCGCGAGGGGCGACCCGCAGCTTGACCGTGGTGCTGTCCACCCCGTCGCCGTTGAGCAGGTTGTAGTGCATCTGCAGGATCAGCCGGGTGCCGGCCTGGGTGCGCTGGCCGGTGCCGGCGGCGAAGCGCTGCTCGCCGCCCGAGGTCGCCCAGGCAGCCACCCACGGTGCCGAGTTGAGCCCGCCCAGGTCGGCGTTGTTGCCGGGCAGGCCGGGGCCGCCGAAGCAGGACCAGCCCAGCCGCGGGTCACCGGCATCCTTGGCCTTGGCGGCACCGAGCTGCTCGGGGTCGACCCGGTAGAGGATGGCGTGGTGCACCAGGTTGGGGTTGCCGGGCTCCAGCACCACGCCGGACAGGAAGGAGTCGGTGGTGATCTTGGGGTCCAGCAGGATGCACCGGTAGTCGTCGGTGCCGCCGGCCTCGGCCTGCGGCCGGTAGCTGCCGCCGGGCATGGGCAGCGTGATCCAGCGCTCGCCCGGCTTGAGGGCCGCAATCGCTACCGAGCGGGCCGCGGGGCCGCCGTGCCCGTGGTCGGTCGAACTCGGTGACGCCGGGGATCCGGATGCCGTGGCAGAGCCTGAAGTTCCCCCGGACGTGCCCGGACTTGCCGGCGGGTCACCGGCAACGCCTCCGGACGGGCTGCACCCGGCCAGCAGCGCACCGATCAGCAGCGCAGCCGCCGTCGTCGGGATCAGCCGAGGTCGTAGTCGTCCAGCTCGATTTTCAGGCACTCCTGCATTCTGACTGCTCCGCCCGCGCGCCGCAGCAGCATCCGGTTACTGGTTCAGCAGCAGCCGTTCCAGCTCGGGCTTACAGCTCCGCGGCCGCCGCCACGACCTCCTTGCCCAGCAACTCCAGCCGCTCGGTCTGCCAGGCCCGTGGCACCCAGCCGTGCGCCTCGGCGACGCCGAGCGCGGCCAGCCCCCGCAGCTGCACCAGCAGGTCGGGGATCTTCTCGCCGTTCTCGCCGGGATCGAGCGGGAGCATCACCGTCTTCTCGATCTCGTCGTAGTCGCGGCCTTCGGCCTCGCAGTGCTCGCGTAGCACGTCGAGCTTGTGTTCGAGGTCGGGCGCGGCGAACAGGTTGCAGGCCTGGGCGTAGCGGGCCACCAGCCGCAGCGTCTTCTTCTCACCACCACCGCCGATCAGGATCGGGGGGCGCCGGATCGGCTGCGGCACGTTGAGGGTGCGTCCGAGCTGGTAGTGCTTGCCCTGGTAGGGGCCGTCGTTCTCACTCCACATCTGCAGGCAGATCTGCAGCGTCTCCTCCAGTCGCTCGAACCGCTCCGCCGTGCCGGGGAACGGCAGCCCCAGGCCGGTGGCCTCCTCGCCGTTCCAGGCAGCTCCGATGCCCAGCCAGGCCCGGCCCTTGGACAGCACGTCGAGGGTGCTGACCAGCTTGGCCAGCAGTCCCGGCTCCCGGTAGCTGACCGCCGTCACCCAGGCCAGCAGCTCGACCCGGGACGTCCGTGCCGCGAGGTAACCCAGCGTCGTGTACGCCTCCAGCATCTCGTGCTCGGGTGGGCCCAGCACGCTGATCTGCCAGACATGGTCCATCACGCTGATCCGCGCGAACCCGGCCTCCTCGGCCGCCACCGCCACCCGGGTGAGGTCATCGGCCAGCCCGGCCGGCCCGTTGGGATAGGTGAAATCAGCAATGTGCAGACCGACCTTCACCATGTGCTCCTCTCCCGCGCGGACACGGCGCGAGCTCGACCATCGGCGGTACGCCGCATCCGATCCTAGGACGGTCAGCGCGGCGGCGACGGCTCGCCCGGCGCGGCACGAAGCCGGCGCACCACGATGCCGGCGCACCACGATGCCGGCGCACCACGAAGCCGGCGCACCACGAAGCCGGCTGCCTCGTCGAGGTGACGGGGCAGCCGGCTCGGGGTCGGCGCGCAGCCGCGATCAGGAGCAGATCGCCGCGCTGGGGGTGTTGCCGGAGGAGTTGACCATCAGGATCCGGTAGCAGGTGCCGGCCGGTGGGCTGGAGTAGTCAGTGGCGCTGCCCCGGCTGCCGGTGCCGCTGATGGCCGGGTACTGCGAGCCGACGGACAGCCAGCTTGCCTGGGCGTCGGTGCTGCGCTGCAGCACGTAGCCGGTCTCGTCGTTGGCGTTGTCGGTGAACCCGATGACCATCGAGGTGCCGGTGTTGGTCAGCGTCAGGTTGGTCGCCGCCGACGGCGCGCCGGGGACCACGTAGGAGGAGCACGTCACAGTGGTGTCGGTGCCGCCGCCGACGTTGATGGCCCGCACGCACACGGTGTGGGTGCCCTTCACGGTGGACTTGACGCCGTTGAAGCTGAAGCCGTGGTTGTCGCCGTAACCGGGGTACCTGGCGTTCAGACCGGCGTAGGCGGTGTTGGCGGTCTTGGTCTGGGTCACCACGCCGTCGGCCACCAGCGAGACCTGGATCGGGTCGACGGTGTCGAAGTCGAGGGCCCAACCGGCGACGTAGTAGTAACTCGTGGTGCCTGAGACGGTGTCCGAGGACAGCTGGCCGATCGGGTAAGCCGGCTGCTGGTAGGTGTAGACCGCCACCCGAACCGAGGAGCTGGACGAGCAGCCCGCGTCGTCGCACCTCTGGGCCGAGACGTAGTACTCGATGTAGCTGCCGGCCGGAGCCGTGGTGTCGGTGAACGAGGTGGTGTTGGCCGGCGTGCTGAAGTACGAGGTGGTGGTGCTGCCGACGACCCGGCGGATGATGAAAGCGGTCTCGGTGGAGGACTGGTCGACCCATGCCACCGTGACCGAGGTCTGCAGCACGGACGTCGCCCGGAGCGAGGTCGGAGCCGCCGGGGCCGGCGGTGGCAGCTCCTGGAAGCAGTAGTCCGGCGGGTTGTCGCTGTCGCACGGGTTCATCGCCGACGCGGGAGCGGCAGTCGCCAGCAGGGAGCTCAATCCGGTGAGGGCCGCTGCCGCGGTGAGGGCCAGAGCCCGCTTCATTCCTCGCACGTTCTTTTGCCTTTCTGGAAATGGACGATGCTGAGAAAGAGAGGTGTGCCGCGGGCTGGATACCAGCGCGAATGGGCAACGATCGACAAGCCGTGCGCGATCGGTTTGGGTATCCAGGCACACCGGGCAGGTCGGATAAGCGCGACCGACAGCAAGAACCGGCTGCCTCGTCGGCCCGGAAGGGCTAACGAGACAGCCGGCTTGCGCAGTGGTGAGCCGATCGATCAGGAGCAGACCGCCGCGCTGGGGGTGTTGCCGGAGGCGTTGACCATCAGGATCCGGTAGCAGGTGCCGGCCGGTGGGCTGGAGTAGTC
>NZ_DASVQG010000155.1:0-6245 GCF_036389215.1 Jatrophihabitans sp. | reverse complement strand
GCTCCTCGGCCTCGGGTTGGTAGCTGAGGGTGTCAGTGTCGGCGAGGTAGATCAGCCGCAACTGCCGGGGCACCACCCCGCGGGTACGCCAGAGCACCAGGGCATAGAACTTCATCTGGAACAGCGCCCGGGCCTCGAAGGCTTCGCGCGGGATCGAGCCGGTCTTGTAGTCCACCACCCGGATGTCGCCGGCCGGCGAGATGTCCAGCCGGTCGACGTAACCGCGCAGCCGGAGGCCGTCCAGCACCACCTCGACCAGTTCTTCGCGGGCGGCGGGCTCGAGTCGCCGGGGATCCTCCAGGGCGAAGTAGTTCTTCACCAGCTCACGGGCCGACTCCAGCCACGCGGTCAACTCCACGCCCTGCTCGTCGTCGGAGAACAGCTGAGCCAGCTCGGGCCGGGCCTCGAGCAGTTGCTGCCAGGAGGGCATCACGTCGGCCTGCGCCTGCTGGACGGTCCGCTCACCGGCCGGCAGGTCGTACAGATGTTCCAGGACCGCGTGCACCACGGTGCCCCTGGTCGCCGCCCGGCTCGGCGTCTCGGGAAGCCGGTCGATGCTGCGGAACCGGTAGAGCAGCGGGCAGGTCTTGAAGTCAGCGGCCCGCGACGGGGACAGCGAGCCGAGGAAGGCCGGCGGCAGCGGGCTCTGCTCGGCCGGTGGTGCGTCCAGCAACTGCATCTCGGTCATGGGCGCAAGACTAGGTGGCGGTACTGACAGAACTGCCGAACCGCCCCGCGAGTCGGGCTGGGCGGCAGCCAACCGAGAACCGGCGGCTCGCCGCGCGCCCAGCCGGCTCCAGAAACGCCCTGCCAGTCGCACTCAGAGCCAGCGCAGGTGCTTGAGCGGCCAGCTGACCGCGACGGACCGACCTACGATGCTGGACCCGGCGATCACCCCGAAGACCCGGGAGTCCAGCGAATCACAGCGGTTGTCGCCCATCACGAAGTACTTGCCGGCCGGCACCTTGACGGCGGCGAAGTCGCCGGTTCCGTGGCAGGCCGGGTTGACATAGGGCTCCGGCAGCGCCCGGGCACCGATGAACACCTTGCCGTCGTGGCCGCTGACGGTCTCACCCGGCAGGCCGATCACTCGCTTGATCAGTTGCGAGTCCTCCGGCGGGGCCAGCGGCGGCCGGTCGAAGACCACCACGTCGGATCGGGCGACGGAGCTGAACCGGTAGGACAACCTGTCCACCAGGACCAGGTCGGGCTCACAGTGCTTGCAGCCGTGCAGGGTCGGCTCCATCGAGCCGGACGGGATGTAATAGGAGGCGACCACGAAGTGCCGCAGGCTCACCACCACGACCGCGACGGCGAGTAAGAACGCCAGCGTCCGCGCCAGCCTGCTGATCCGGCTCGGCCGCCTTTGGGCGTGAGCCGGGCGGCGCCGTCGCTTCCGTGCGGTGGGCACCGAGCCGGGCGCCGCCGAGCCGGGCGTCGCCGAGCTGGCGGCCCGGTCCGAGCGCCGCTGGGCGATCCTGGCCTGGATGCGGGCGTGCGGATCAGATTCGCGTCCCTCGGCCGCAAACCGCCCATCCTCTGCCACAGTGGTCAAGGCTAAACCGTTCGCGGCCCGGTGGCTCGCACTCTCGCATGTGCATCGCGCAAGACCCTCGTCCCGGCCCGACCTCGTAGGATCAGGCGATGAGCAGCCAACTGTCGGAGCCGGACCGGCCTCCCAGGGCAGGTGGCTGGTTGTTCCGGATCGGCTCGGTGCTGGGTGTGCCGATCTTCCTCACACCGAGCTGGCTGTTGGTGGCCGGATTCATCACCATCAGTTACGCCGGCTTCCTCCGCGAGCAGATCCCCGGCGCCTCGCATGCTGCCTCCTACGCCCTGGGCCTGGTGTTCGCGACCGCGCTGGCAGCCTCGGTGCTGCTGCACGAGGTGGGCCATACGGTGGTCAGCAAGGTGGTCGGCCTGCCGGTCCGCCGGATCGTGGTGTTCCTGCTGGGCGGGGTGTCCGAGATCGAGGGGGAGGCCAGCCGGCCCCGGGACGAGTTCGCGATCGCGGCAGCCGGTCCCCTCGTCTCGCTCGGGCTGGCCGGGGGCTGCTGGGCGATGAGCCTGTTGCCGGCGGCAGAGTCAGCGGTCGGCGTGCTGCTGTTGCTGCTGGCCTGGAGCAACCTGGTGATCGCCGTCTTCAACGTGCTGCCCGGCCTGCCGCTCGACGGCGGCCGGCTGGTGCAGGCGCTGCTGTGGATGATGGGCAGTTCCCGGCTGAACGCCATCCGGATCGCCGCCTGGGGAGGGCGCGGGGTGGCGGCGCTGTTGGGCCTTGCCATCGTCTTCAGCAACGCCGTCCTCGGGGGTAACTCGCCGGCCGACCTGGCCTCGGTCGGCTCGACCGTGATGGGTTTCGCGGTGGTGGCGTTCCTGTGGATCGGCGCCGGCCAGGCACTACAGCTGGCCGAGCTCAACGCCCGGGCGGCAACCCTGCGGCTCGCTGAGCTGCTGCGTCCCTCGCTGTACCTGCCTGCTCACACCCCGGTGTCCGAGGCGGTCCGGCAGACGGCCGAGTCCGGCGCCAGCGGCATCGTGGTGATTGACGGCCAGGGCCGCAGCCGGGCGATCGTGGACGAGGAGCAGGTCGCCCAGGTCACGGCGGACCGGCGGCCATGGACCTCGCTGAGCCAGGTGGCGCGCGAGTTGGAGCCGGGCCTGATCCTCGCCGACGACCTGGCCGGCGAGCGGCTGATCGACACGCTGCGGGCGCATCCGGCCTCGGAGTACCTGGTGGTGGGCCGGGACGGGGTGGCTCGCGGTGTGGTGGCGGCCGTCGACCTGGCGCGGGCACTGGGGCTGCCAAGGCCGAGGCAACACCGCAGCAGGCGGCCGCTGAACTGATCGCTGGTAGGTAGCCTAACCTTGAACCATTACTTTAGACTTCTGACAGAGTAGGTGTCCGCCGTCGTGCCCGATGTGCCAGCTGACCAGAGCGCTGACTCAGCCCGATTCCAGGTGGGTGACCGGGTGCAGCTCAGCGATCCCAAGGGCCGGCTGCACACCGTCACGCTGGAGCCGGGCAAGCAGTTTCACACCCACCGGGGCGCCATCTCCCACGATCACCTGATCGGCGTCGAGGAGGGATCGGTGGTGCACTCCAGCGCCGGTACCGGCTATCTCGCACTGCGGCCGCTGCTCAGCGACTACGTGTTGTCGATGCCGCGCGGCGCCGCTGTGATCTATCCCAAGGATGCCGCTCAGATCGTGGCCCAGGGTGACATCCACCCGGGCGCCCGGGTGCTGGAGGCGGGCGCGGGTTCGGGCGCCCTGACCTGCTCGCTGTTGCGGGCGGTGGGCCCCACCGGCACGGTGATCTCCTACGAGCGCCGGGCCGATCACCTCGACCATGCCCGGCGCAACGTCGACGCGTTCTTCGGCGCCCCGCCGCAGAACTGGGACCTGCGGCTGGCCGACGTCTGCCAGCACCCGGCCGGGGAGGTCGTCGACAGGGTCATCCTCGACATGCTGGCGCCGTGGGACGTGCTGGCCGCGGTCGGTGCGGCGCTTCGCCCCGGCGGGGTGCTGATCGGCTACGTGGCCACCACCACCCAGCTGTCCCGGCTGGTCGAGGCGCTGCGGGACGAGGGCGGCTGGACCGAGCCGCACGCCTGGGAATGCCTGATTCGCGACTGGCACGTCCTGGGCCTGGCGGTCCGGCCCGACCACCGGATGCAGGGCCACACGGCGTTCCTGGTCACCGCCCGGCGGCTGGCGCCCGGGGTGGTGGCGCCGACCCGGCAGCGCAGGCCGGCCAAGACGGTCGAGCTCGAAGTGGCCTTCGGCCTGGTGGTCGAACCGCCGCCGGCCACTGACGAGCCCGGTACCGAGAAGCCGTTCCGGCCGCCGCTGCCCTGAACGCCGCTGCTCCCGCGTGGCAGCTCTGGTCAGGCAGCCGTAGGTCCCTCAGGCGTCCGGCCCGGCCACCGGCACGCCGTCGGCGGCCCGGGCGACGTGGATGCAGTTGCCGGGGCACTCCTTGGCCGAGTCCAGGACGTCGAGCCTGAGGTTGGCGGGTACGTCCACCCGGGCGCCTTCGGCCTGCTTGAGGGAGCCGTCGGCGTCCTTGACGTAGGCCAGGCCGTCGACGTCGAACTCGAAGACCTCGGGGGCGTACTGCACACACAGACCGTCACCGGTGCACAGCTGCTGATCGATCCATACTTCGAGCACGTCGGAGTCCGTGCCGCCGCCCTCTGCCACCGTCGCCTCCTGTCTGTGTGCCAGAGCCGGACCGCCACCGCCTGGTTGCCCGACCGGTGCGATAACCGGTGCCCGAGCGGTGCCCGAGCGGTGTTCGAGTGGTGCCCGACCGTAATCGATGTGTAACCGCTCTTAAGAGTAGATGCCTCGCGATTTCACACTGCGTGTGTAGGGTGAAATCGAGCAGCGGCCCCCTGCTCGGCAGGTCCCATCGAAAGGGTACCCAGATGGCGGAAGAGTTCGGCAACGACCGAGGGTCCGGCAAGCCGGATGCTGCGGAACTCGCCTATGAGATACAGATGCTGCGCGCCCGCATCGCCGAGTCCCCCCGTCAGATCCGCGCGCTGGAGGACCGGCTGGTCGAAACCCAAGCCCGGGTGGCCTCGCTGAGCGACCGCAACGAGCGGCTGGCGGACACGCTGCGTGACGCCCGCGACCAGCTGGTCACCCTCAAGGAGGAGATCGACCGGCTGGCGCAGCCCCCGTCGGGCTACGGCGTATTCCTGGAGAAAGTGGACGAGCACAGCGTCGACATCTTCACCGGCGGCCGCAAGCTGCGGGTCGCGGTCTCTCCCGAGGTCGGGATCGACAGCCTGGAGCACGGCCAGGAGGTCATGCTCAACGAGGCCATGAACATCGTCCAGGCCCGCGGCCACGAGCGGGCCGGCGAGGTGGTGATGCTCAAGGAGATCCTTGAAGGCGGCGACCGGGCCCTGGTGATCGGGCACACCGACGAGGAGCGGATCGTCCACATCGCCGACGTCCTGCGGGGCTCACCGCTGCGGGTGGGCGACTCGCTGCTGCTGGAACCGCGGTCCTCCTACGTCTACGAGCGGATCCCGAAGAGCGAGGTCGAGGAACTCGTCCTGGAAGAGGTCCCCGACATCGACTACACCGACATCGGGGGGCTCAGCGCGCAGATCGAGCAGATTCGCGACGCCGTGGAGCTGCCGTTCCTGCATGCCGACCTGTTCCGCGAGCACCAGCTCCGCCCGCCGAAGGGCATCCTGCTCTACGGCCCGCCCGGCTGCGGCAAGACGCTGATCGCCAAGGCGGTGGCCAACTCCCTCGCCAAGCAGGTCGCCAGGGTCCGCGGCGACGATGAGAAGGGCCGGTCGTTCTTCCTCAACATCAAGGGCCCGGAACTGCTCAACAAGTACGTCGGCGAGACCGAGCGGCACATCCGGCTGGTGTTCCAGCGGGCCAGGGAGAAGGCCAGTGAGGGCACTCCGGTCATCGTGTTCTTCGACGAGATGGACTCGATCTTCCGGACCCGCGGGTCCGGGGTGTCCTCCGATGTCGAGAACACCATCGTGCCGCAGCTGCTCAGCGAGATCGACGGCGTCGAGGGCCTGGAGAACGTGATCGTGATCGGCGCGTCCAACCGCGAGGACATGATCGACCCGGCCATCCTGCGGCCCGGCCGGCTGGACGTGAAGATCAAGATCGAGCGGCCGGACGCCGAGGCGGCCCGCGACATCTTCGCCAAGTACATCCTCACCTCGTTGCCGATTCACGAAGAGGATCTGGCCGAGCACGGCGGCTCCCGCGAGGCGACCGTCAAGGCGATGATCCAGCACACCGTCGAGCGGATGTACACCGAGAGCGAGGACAACCGGTTCCTCGAGGTGACCTACGCCAACGGCGACAAGGAGACGCTCTACTTCAAGGACTTCAACTCCGGCGCGATGATCCAGAACATCGTCGACCGCGGGAAGAAGATGGCCATCAAGGACCTGCTCGACACCGGCCAGAAGGGCATCCGGATCGAGCACCTGCTGACCACCGGCCAGCGTGGCCTGCGGATGCAGCACCTGCAGGCCGCCTGTGTCGATGAGTTCCGGGAGAACGAGGACCTGCCGAACACCACCAACCCCGATGACTGGGCCCGCATCTCCGGCAAGAAGGGCGAGCGGATCGTCTACATCCGCACGCTCATCTCGGGCACCAAGGGCGACGAGGCCGGCCGGTCCATCGACACGATCGCCAACACCGGTCAGTACCTGTAGGTGCTTGCGGCGTGACCACCCGGCGGGTTA
>NZ_DASVQG010000154.1:0-8866 GCF_036389215.1 Jatrophihabitans sp. | reverse complement strand
CTCGCACTCGCCCGGCCCGGCCCGGACGTCCGGCAGCCCGCCGGCCAGCAGCTCACCGGCCCGGCCGGCCGGCACCCCGAGCGGCTCGGCGGTGCCCGACGCGGTGCCGACCCCGAGTGGCTCGGCCAGCACGTCCGCGCGCCGGACGGTGGGCCGATGACCGGGCTGGTGGTCCCGGCCCGCTGGCCGCTGCGGGCGATGGCCGATTCCCGCCGGCTGCGCTCCTACGACTTCGTGCTGCTGGTAGCCGCCCTGCTGCTGTGCCTGATCGGGGCGTTGCTGGTCTGGTCGGCGACCCGGACCCGGTTGCAGCTGGCCGGCGCCAACCCGCAGACCTACCTGGCCAAGCACCTGCTCAACACAGCCCTGGGTGCGGTGCTGCTGTTCTGCGCGGCACGGGTGGACTCCCGGGTGCTGCGGCTGATCGGCCCGCTGCTGTACCTGGCCAGCATCCTCGGACTGCTCGCCGTTTTCGTGATCGGTACCACCATCAACGGCGCCCACGCCTGGATCGTGATCGGCGGCGGCTTCGAGGTCCAGCCGGCGGAATTCGCCAAGCTGGGCCTGATCGCGGCGCTGGCGGTGCTGTTCGGCCAGCACGGCGTGCGGCGCGCGGCGGGCACCCCGCCCGGCCTCCGCGAGCTGGCGCTGGCGTTGGGGCTGCTGGCCCTGCCGCTGGGCCTGATCATGCTGCAGCCGGATCTCGGCTCCGCCCTGGTGCTGACGGCGGCCACCTTCGGGGTGCTGATCGCGGCCGGCATCCGGGCCCGCTGGCTGGTCGGGCTGATGGCCCTGGGAGTGCTGGCCGCGGTGCTGGCCATCAAGGCCGGCGTGCTGGCCGACTACCAGCTGGCCAGGTTCGCCGCCTTCACCCATCCCGGCCGCGACCCGCAGGGGGTGGCCTACAACATCAACCAGGCACACATCGCCATCGCGCACGGCGGGCTGTTCGGCCAGGGCCTGTTCCACGGCGCGCAGACCCGGGGCGCCTTCGTCCCCGAGCAGCAGACCGACTTCGTCTACTCGGTGGCCGGGGAGGAGCTGGGCTTCGCCGGCGCCGCGCTCATCATCGGGCTGTTCGCGGTGCTGCTCTGGCGCGGGCTGCGGATCGCCGTCGCGGCCACCGGCAGCTCGCGGCTGGTGGCCGCCGGGATCGTCTGCTGGATGGCCTTCCAGGCATTCCAGAACATCGGCATGAACCTGGGCCTGACCCCGGTGACCGGGCTGCCGCTGCCGTTCGTGTCCTACGGCGGCTCGTCGATGTTCGCCCAGGGTCTCGCCCTGGGACTGCTGCAGGCGATCCATCGCAGATCGGCGTCCTGAACGAACTTTAGCATTCGAGCGCCTAACGAGCACTTCACATGGTTCACTCTCCGTACAAATGTCCGTTACGGAGAGTGAGAGACTGGGTGACTACCACCTTCTGGCCCACCATCTCGGCCGCGCTGCGGAACACCGTGCACACGGCTCGTGCGCCGATGGCCTGGCACCCGGCCTCGTTGCTGATGTCCCGGTTCGGCTTCGGCATCGAGGCCATGACCCGCGCGGACCTCGCGCACTACGGCCTGGACGGCTGGTGGCAGTTCCAGCTGAGCTTCAGCCGCGGCGCCGGAGCGGGCTATGCCGGGCACGCCGGGGTCGCCGCCCAGGGACCGCTGCTGACCCAGAGCCCGGCCCAGGTCCGGGCCTGGCTCGCGGCCAACGGCAACGAGTACGGCTGGGAGGCGATGGACCAGCTGACCCGGGTCACCCTGGGCCTGCAGGCCTGGAGCCGTGGCCAGGTATACGAGACCGCGGTCGACTTCTTCGCCAATCACCTCAACGTCGCCAACCACAGTGACGGCGTCTGGACGACCCGGCACACCATGGACCGCGACGTGATCCGGCGGTACGCACTGGGCAGTTACACCGACATGCTGCTCGCCTCGGCGCGCAACCCGGCGATGCTGCGCTACCTGAGCCTGGCCTCCTCCACCAAGAGCGCCATCAACGAGAACTACGGCCGCGAGCTGCTCGAACTGCACACCGTCGGCATCGGCAACTACACCGAGGCCGACGTGCAGAACTCGGCCCGGATCCTGACCGGCCGCTCGCTGGACGCCGACTTCAACTACCTCTACAAGCCCGAGCGGCACTGGGTCGGCCCGATCAAGGTCATGGGCTTCAGCCACGCCAACGACTCGGCGGCCACCGGCGAGGCTGCCGGCGATGCCTACCTGCGCTACCTGGCCAGCCATCCGGCGACCGCCAAGCGGCTGGCCCAGAAGCTGTGCGTCCGGTACGTCTCGGACACCCCGTCGCCGACCCTGGTCGCCGAGCTGGCCAGAATCTACCTGCAGACCGGCACCCAGATCGCGCCGATGCTGCTGGCGATCCTGCGCTCGACCGAGTTCTGGGGCAGCCGCGGCGCCAAGGTCCGCCGGCCGGCGGAGAACCTGATCGCGACGGTGCGGGTGCTGGGAGTGCAGCCGGGCACGCCGAGCAAGTCGTTGCAACACCTGCACTGGATGAGCTCCTCGGTCGGCAACGTGCCACTGGACTGGTCGCCGCCCAACGGTTACCCGGACGTGGCCGGCGCCTGGCGCTCGTCCGGCTCGCTGCTGAACCTGTGGTCCTACCATCGCGGCCTGGTCCAGAACTGGTACGGCGGCTTCGCCCCGTTCGACCCGGCCACGTTGTACGGCGCGGTCAAGCCCACCACCAGCGGCGAGGCGATCGCGAAGCTCTGCATCAGGCTGACCGGAACCCGGTTCCCGCTCGCCCACGAGCAGGCGCTGCAGACCTTCCTGGGCGAGCCCGCGAGCACCCCGATCGCCAGCTCCCGGCTGCGGTGGTACCTCACGCACCTCATCCCGCTGATCCTCGACGCACCCCAGCACGCGCTGCGATGACTGAGGACCGAGCCGAGCGGCCGGCCGATGACCGCCCCGCCAGCACCAGCTCCGCGATCACCCGCCCCGCGATCACCCGCCCCGCGATCAGCAACCGAGAGGACGTCATGACCGAGCCAGAACCCGTAGCCGTCGAGCGGCTGCTGGCTCGGCGGGCCGAGCAGGTCAGCGCCGAGCTCGCCGCCCAGGAAGCCGGCTGGCAACGCGGCTTCACCCGGCGCAGCTTCCTCGCCGGCGCCGGAATGGTCGGCGTGGCCGCGCTGGGCAGCCAGCTGGTCACCACCAAGGCCGCCTACGCCGCGACCGGGGCCAGCAACGGCAACACCCTGATCACCATCTTCCTGCGCGGTGCCGCCGACGGCCTGCGGATCCTGGTGCCGGCCTCGTCGGAGCTGGGCGTGGACTACCTGCGCACGGTGCGCACCCGGCTGGTGCCGGACGTGGCGAACCTGAGCCCGCTGCCCGGCACCGCCGGCTGGGCGCTGAACTCCACGCTCAACCCGCTGCTGCCGTTCTGGGGCACCGGTGAGCTGGCCTTCGTACCGGCGGTGTCGGCGGCCGGGGTCACCCGCAGCCACTTCCAGGCCCAGCAGTGCCTGGAACGGGGCTCGGACACCGCCACCACCGGCTGGCTGGACCGGGCGCTGCAGCAACTGGGCCCCGGCACCACCTTCCGGGCGGTCACCCAGGGCTCGGCGCTGCCGGCCTCGCTGACCGGTAACCAGACCAAGCTGGTGATGAGCTCGCTGAAGAACTTCAGCTTCCCCGGCTGGGACGGTGTGGCCGCGCAGAGTGAGGCGGCGATCCGGACCCTGTACCGGGGCGTGCCCGGCCCGCTGGGCGTGGATGTGCCCACCACCCTGGCAGCGCTCGGCACCGCCGCCACCGCGCGTGCCAAGGCCGGCGCGCAGAACGGTGCGGTCTATCCCGGTGGCAACTTCTCCACCGCCCTGGCCGACCTCGCCACCCTGTTGCGTGCCGAGGTGGGCATGCAGGTGGCCACGGTGGACGTCGGCGGCTGGGACACCCACACCGACGAGGCCAACCAGCTCGACCGCCAGCTCAGCTCGGCGGCCGCGTCGCTGGCGGCCTTCCTCACCGACCTCGGCCCGGTGCGGCGCAAGCGGGTGACGGTGGTGGTGATGACCGAGTTCGGCCGCCGGGTGCAGGTGAACGCCAACGGCGGCACTGACCACGGCCACGGCAGCGTGATGTGGCTGCTCGGCGGTGGCCTGTCCGGCGCCTCGGTGTACGGCAAGTGGATCCCGCTCACCGACGCGGTGCTGGACTCCGGCGACGTCCCGGCCCTCAACGGGGCCTTCGACGTGCTGGGCGAGGTGGCGCAGAAGCGGCTTGCGGTGGGCTCGGTGAGCACGGTGTTCCCGGGGCGGACGTTCGCCCCGCTCGGACTGGCCAAGGTCGGCTGAAGGCAGCGGCCGACCTTGGCCTTACCGGCCGGAGGTGCAGACCTCCCTCAGGCCATCATTCGCAATGGGTAACGGTGGCCGTGTGGCGCTTGCCCTGCGGGGCCAACCCTACCTAGAATACGACTATGAGTCGTGACGCTCCGAAGATGACCCAAACGACGCAGGCAGTCCTGAGGGCACTGCTGGCCGAACCCAGCAAAGCCAAGTACGGCTTGCAGATATGCCGTGAAGCTGGCCTACCATCCGGGACTATCCATCCCATCCTCGCTCGCTTGGAACTCGAGCATCACTGGCTGGAGAGCTATCTCGAGGACATCGACCCAGCAGTAGCGAAGCGTCCTCAGCGTCGGTACTACCGCTTCACCAAAAAGGGAGCCCAGGAAGCCCGTCTAGCGCTTGCCGAGGCGTCAGCCAAGGTTACGAGGCTACGACTCGGCACGCAGCAGCCAGGGCTCGCAGGGGCGTAGAAATGGCCTTCGAGATAATACTGTCACTCCAGCAGTTGTCGCGTGGCTCCTTTAGTCGTCCAATTTCGCCGACGTTAGAATCAGTGGCGACTAATATCCTTTGTAGGAGTATCAGCGGGCCTTCTAAACGTAGCTTACGAGTTACCGCTACTGAAGAGACAATATGCAGCTTACGAGTTACCGTTACTGCAGAGATTGGTACTAATTTATTCGTTGATACGGTGCGGCGCGAATTCCAAGATGACGGTTGGCATCTCCAGAGCTGTCATTTTATTGCCGGCGGCAGGGCCACCATTGCATATTCATTCCCCCCAGGTAAACCGCCTGTACCTATGGAGCCCGTTGGAAGGCTGCTGACTTGGATGGCGAGGGTCGCTTCCAAGACTGTTCCCGCAAGCTTTTCTCCCCGCTACTTAGCGGACTTGCTGAGTGAATTGGCCGAGATCCCTGGTCGATCAGCGAGGTTGTGTTGTGCGATTAGGCAAGTCACGCGCACCCCCGCGGCCAGTGCGGCCTTCAGGAGCGCGGCGCGCCATGTGGGCGAAGAGGGTTAGGCACCATGGCATCGCTCGCGTCTGCACCGGTTTGGCTCGTCCTGACGTTATTGAGCCTAGGCCTCTTGATTTTGATCGGCCCACGGGGACCGTATGAACGAGTCTTAGCCCTGGTGCACGCGTGGCGCGGTACTGATGACACCGTGCCGGCATCGCTGCTAGCTGCGCCTGATATCTCTACCAACGACGCGGTGTTCCATGAGCCGAACTCGAAGTTGGCTTGGTTCATTGCTGGCATTGTCATTGCCGTCGGGCTTCCGAGTGTCTGGCGTGCTAGCTATCGGCACGACATGGCGGCAGAACTCGCGGAAGTACCAAAAAGATCAAGTCTTAGCCATATTTGCCGATTCTCTATTCGAATCTTCAAACTCCGCCGCGTTCTCAGTCGCGTTTCCCCGACCGGAGCACGGGAACGGGTGTAGTCAGACGAAGCCGCGTCGCCCGTTCCTCGCGGTCTAATGGTTGGCCTCCTAGCAGGGCGACTCGCCGGTGGAGGCTATGCGGCGCGGCCAACGATCGCGGGGCAGCGCGGGCGGGGCGCCGGGTGGTACGCGAGAGTGGCTCGCGGAGGGTCGGCTGGCCCTTGACCGTCCCCACGTAGGCGAGGGCAGAGCGTTAGCTAGCCGCAGTCCGGCTCGGCGGTGACCAGGGAACGGTCGCCGGTCGCCGAGTCGGTCCCCGGGCCGGCGACCGTGCGGGCCTCGGGCGTGCGAAGTCCGGCTGTGTCCAACCCGGCTGTGCGAGATTCGGCTGTGTCCAACCCGGCTGTGCGAGATTCGGCTGGCTCCAACTCGTCCCACTGCACCAGGGCGACCCCGCCGATGATGAACGCGCCGCCGACCAGCTGCGACAAGCCGGGCAACTGGCCGAGCAGCAGCCAGGCGAACAGCACCGCGAACAGCACCTCACTGAGGCCGAGGAAGGAGGCGAGCTTCGCACCCAGCGCGCGGGCGGCGTTGATGCCGGCGGCGTAGGCGAAGACCGCTGCCACCAAGGAGATCCCGAGAACCGGCACCAGCCAGCTCGTCCGGTGATGCAGGAAGAGCACGTCCCGGGTGCCGGCGTGGATCGGCAGCACCCCGAGGACCCCGACCACCACCAGGCAGAGGCTGCCGACCGCCATGCCGGCCCAGGCCATCACGATCGGCCGCAAGGCGCTGTCGGCCTGCGCCGACACCACGAAGTACACCGCCAGCCCGACCGCCGCACCGAGCCCCCACAGCACCCCGATCGGGTCCAGGCGCTGGCTGCCGGTGACATCCAGCACCAATGCCAGCCCGACCATCGCGGCGGCGCCGCCGGCCACCGTCAGCGGCCGCGGACGGCGGCCGTGCCGGAGCCAGAGCCAGCCGACGACCAGCAGGATGCCGAGATACTCCAGCAGCAGGGCAACCCCCACCGACAGCCGCGCGACGGCGTTGAAGTAGCACAGCTGCGCGCCGGCGATGGCCACCACGCCGTACCCGGCGATGCTGCGTCCCTCCCGGGCGAGCGCGCCGAACCGGCCGCGAAGCGCCAACAGGGCCGGAATGGTGAGCACGCCCCCGGCGACCAGCAGGCGTACGGTCACCGCCGCCGCGGGGGACCAGCCGGAGCCGATCAGAGCGGTTGCGAAGGCGCCAGAGGTGCCGAAGGCGGCGGCGGACAGCAGCGCGATGCCGAGACCGGCGCGCTGCCGGGTTGCGATGTGCATGAAACGGGTCCGTTCGTTGTCGACCGAGGGGTGACGGAGTGAAGACGCCGGTCCCGCGGTCGAACTGTCCTGTAATGAGCAATCGAGGCTATGCTCATTACAGGGACGCTAGTCGCGCCGCCGTAAGGAGTCAATGTGGTCTTTGCTCATGACACGGAACGGGCGCTGGCGGCCGCGGCGGCCTTGGTGAACACCGGGCAGGACAGCTGGCGGGATGGTGAGGACCAGCTCACCACTCTTGACGAGCTGGCGGAGTTGGTCCGCACCTGGCAGTGGTCGGGTCCCCGCACCGGTGACCTGGCAGAGCTCGCCGAGGTGCGCGAGCTACGACCGACCCTTGCCCGGTTCTGGTCGGCCGACAAGGACACCGTCGTCGAGATCGTCAACCAGGTGTTGCGGGAGCGCCGTGCGCTGCCGCAACTGGTCAAGCACGACCAGTGGGACTACCACGTGCACGCCACCGATCCGCAGGCGCCGCTGGCAGACCGGATGGCTGTCGAGGCCGCCATGGCGATCGCCGACGTGATCCGGATCGGCGAGCTCGGCCGGCTGCGGATATGCGGCGCCGAGGACTGCGGGGATGTCTACGTCGACCTGTCGAAGAATCGGTCGCGCCGGTTCTGCGACACCACCTGCGGCAATCGCGCCAACGTTGCCGCCTACCGGGCCCGCCGGGCGGAGCCGGCCATTGAATAACGCGCCGAACCGGCCATCGGATAGGGGCTAGTAATGCACGGCTCCGGTGTCGACGGCTTCGAAGGCTGAGCCCGGCACGCTCTTGAGCTGATCGAGATCCGTGTCGTCCCAGCCACTGTCGGTGGCGCCGGACAGGAACCAGTTCGAGCCGTTGTCGGCCACGAACATGCCGTAGGTCTTGAGGCATTGCAGGATGACCCGGGCCTCGCCGTGGTAGCGGCTCAGGTCGAAGGAGGCCTTCAACCGGAACCGGGCGCCCATCGGGGCGACGTTCGGATCAGTGGTCGAGCCGGCCTGGTGGGTGGCCGGGCTGATGTAGCCCCGCTGGCTGGTGGCGATGGTGAAACGCAGGGCGTGATCGATGTGCCCGGCCAGCACCTCGTCCCGGCGGACCAGGCCCGGCAGGATCGGCAGGCCGGCTGCGTCGGCCGAGGTCCAGCCGGCCGGCCGCAGGGCGTTGGACCTCAGGTCGAAGACCGCGCCGGACTGAGCCGTCCAGCCGCTGCCGCTGCGGGCCGCCCCGTAGAGCTCGTAGAGATGGCAGTCGCCGGAGGCGACCAGCACGTGCGCGTCCCCGCCCGCTTCGATCCGGGCGCCGGACGGGATCGGGTACGGTCCCGGGTCGCTCTCATCGCCGTAGGCAGTGAAGCCGATGGCGACTTTCGGCTGGCTGGCCGGCACCACGCTGTAGGGGATGCCATAGGACGGGTCCGAGCCGAAATCCGGATGCAGGTACCGGCTGCCGCCGATGCTGGCGACCCAGGCTGCCGAGCGGGGATTGAGCGCGGCGCCGGAGATGACGCGCCGCCACGGGTTGTCCGGCGGGAACAGCGGGCATCCGGCGATGCTGGCCGAGCCGGTCAGCCCCGAGCGCACCAACGGCAACCGGCCGGGCCGGACCAGCACCGGCCGATCCACCGGGTACTTGGTGCGGACCGCCGCCAGCCGGACACCACCACCCGCCGCGGGCGCTGCGCTGCCGGACGCCGCCCGGGCGCTGCCGCCGGCCGCCGCTGAGGTCGCCACGACGGCCAGCGCGAGGACGCAGGCCGTCACTCGCGATCGTGGCCGCATCGTGACTGGTCGCATGTCCGCCAGTATGTCCGGTTCGAGCGCGGCGGCGGGCCCGTACCATGGA
>NZ_DASVQG010000153.1:0-7550 GCF_036389215.1 Jatrophihabitans sp. | reverse complement strand
GATCACGGCGGTGGCGGTCAGCCGGTCGTGCAGGCCCCGGAAGTCCTGGTCGGCGACCAGCGCCGGAAGCAGCGCCACCAGCAGCGCGGTGCGGACCAAGGCCCGGATCGGGCCGATAGCCAGCCTGGCGTCCACCCGGATCACCCGCAGCCCGGTCAGGTACATGCCCAGCGAACGGCCGAACAGCAGCAGGCCGATGAGGTAGTCCAGGGCCAGCGGGATCAGGCTCCACTGGCCGGGCAGGTGCGCGGCCAGCCCGGGCAGGTCCTGGCGGTGCACGAACGGGCTCGCCACCAACCCGGCGGCCAGCAGGTCGAGGACGAACGCCATGATCCGGCGGCCCGTGGGGGCCAGCGATCCCGGCCCAGCCGGCGGCAGCCCGAGTGACTGGCCCCGGTAGCGCTGAGCCGGCGCCCGGTCCGGCACCACGAGGGTCAGCCGCGGCGGCGGGCCGCGCGCTGGACGCTACGCATCTTGACACCGCCGGGCATCGGCCCCTGGGGCAGCGGTGGCCGTTGCGCGCCCAGAGCGGACAGCCGCCGGTCCAGTGCCACCACCTGCTCCTTGGAGAGGTTGCGGGGCAGCTTCGTCAGATGTGCGTTCAGCTTGGCCAGCGGCACCTCGCCCTCGCCGCGACCGACCACCACGTCATAGATCGGCGCGTCGCCGGCCAGCCTGGCGACCCGCTTCTTCTCCTGGGCAAGCAGCGGCTTGACCCGATGGGGGGCGCCCTCACCGATCAGCACCACGCCGGGCCGGCCGAGCAGCCGGTGCACCGCGTCCAGCTGCGGCGTCCCCGCGACGGCATCGGTCTTGCGCCAGTCGCCACGCAACTGGCCCAGGACATAGGCGGCGGCACCTGCCTGGCCCTCGGCCTGCCGGTAGGCCGAACTCTGCGCGCGCCGGGAGAACAGGAACATCGCGGCCAGCAATCCCAACATGACAGCCGGCGCGATGGGCAGCCAGATGCTGCCGGTCATCAGGAAGACGAGCAGGTAGAACACTGCTGTCACGACCACGAACGCGATGATCAGATAGGGGACAAGCCGGGCGTCGTTCTGCCGGGTGAGGGTGAACGCCTGGCGCATCTGCTTGATCGAATCGCGCCTGGACTGCCTGCGCTGGGCGCGGGCTGCCTTCTTGTCGGCCCTGCTCAGCTTGGCCTTGCCGTTCTGCTTGCCATCCCGCTTCGCCCGGGTCGATTGCGCCATGACAACAGGATAGGCGTTTGCCGAAAGATGTTTCACCCGCGTCAAGGATTACCAGCTACAGTAAGGGGGCTGTTAGTTTCTCAGCGTGTTCGGGGGTTAACAAACTGTGCGAATCCGACGTCCTGACCGTGTGGTCGCAGCTTTGCTGCTGACCACGCTGGGCGCCTGCCTCGCACTGCTCGCCCAACCCAGCGCGGCCTCGACACTCGACAGCTACGACATCCGGGCCAGCGTTCGATACGGCTGTGCCCAGCACGGCGAGGACAGCTTCGTCGAGGTCACTCTCCACGCAGAGGACTGGAAGCGCGATGACCGCGAGCTGCTGATGCAGGTGGGTCTGGCCGGTCCCGAGTCACCCGACGCTGCCGACGTCTTCCCCGAGGGTGGACCCAGCTTGGTGACGCTCGGCGAGGACCCGGCCAAGATACGGCTGGCCGGCCCGGTGCACGACGGCGATCACGTCTTCCTCCGCCAGGTCGACCGCTCGGAGGTCATCAACCTGCCGCTGCAGGCAACCTGCCACCGGATCAAGCCGACCAACTTCGGCCTGGCCGAGCCCGCCGTGCAGGTCCTGGCCAAGGGCTGCACGTCCGGCTCGCGGGCCAACCTCCAGGTCACGCTGGACAACCCCAACGACGTGGATCGGCAGCTGGAGAAGATCGGCATCGAGCAGATCGACTACACCGTGCTGCTGGTGCGCCAGGACGGCCAACTGGCCGGGACCGACCCCGTCGGGACGCTGGTCAGCTTCGACGAGCCCAGCGCCTCGGTGATCACGCTGAGCCAGGTCGTGGCCAAGCCCGCCCGCTACGAGGTCCGGGTGATCGCCCTCGACGGCACGGTGGTGACCTCGGACAGCATTCGGTTGAGCTGCGCCGGCACCGTCCCCGGGCCGTCGAGCACCAGCCGGCCGACTCCGAGCGTGTCAGTCACAGTGCCGCCGAGTTCGTCGAAGCCGCCCAGCACGCCCGCGCACACGCCCACCGCGACAGCTACCCCTCCGTCCCCGTCGCCCAGCAGCTCTGCTACCTCGAGCAGCCCGGCTCCGACGAGTTCGGTGCCTACCAGTTCGGTGCCTACCAGTTCGGCTCCGGCCAGTTCGGCTCCGGCCAGTTCGGCACCGCCGGTAACCAGCCAGCCTCCGCCGCCGGCCACCTCCTCGGCTGCGGGTGGCGCCGCCGGGCCGACGGCCGGCAGCTCGCCCAGCCGGTCCAGCAAGCCGGCGCCCCACCCGAGCAACGGCGCAGGCCAGCCGTCGAACGCCACGCCGTCCAGCACTGCGCCGTCCAGCACTGCGCCGTCCAGCCCTGAGCCTGAGCCCAGCAGGATCCAGCTCGTCGAACCGCGGGCCAACTACGGCGGCCTGCCGGTGTTCCAGAAGGATGTCGCGCTGGTGGTGCTGGTGTTCTCCGCGGCGATGACGGCTCTGGTCGGCTCGGCCGTCATCAACGCTCGGCGCCGCTGAGATCGCCGCTTCAGCGGCGCTCAACCTGTGAACAGCGCTCAGCGCATTAGCGGCGCACAGGGTGGGACGGCGCTTGGCCTCTGAACGGCGCTCAGCGGGTGACGGCGGTCAGCGGGTGAGGGCGGTCAGCGGGTGAGGGCGGCGCTCGGCTTGCGGGCCTCGATCGCCTGCTGGTAGAGCCGCCCGGCCCGGTAGGACGAGCGCACCAGCGGCCCGCTCAGCACTCCGGCGAAGCCGATTTCCTCGGCCTCCTCGCGCAGTTCGACGAACTCCTCCGGCTTGACCCACCGGTCGATCGGGTGATGGCGCAACGACGGGCGCAGGTACTGGGTGATGGTGATCAGTTCGCAGCCGGCGTCGTAAAGGTCCTGCAGCGCCTGCGAGATCTCCGCCCGCTGCTCGCCCATGCCCAGGATCAGGTTGGACTTGGTGACCAGCCCGGCCTCCCGGGCGGCGCTGATGACCTTGAGCGAGCGCTCGTAGGTGAAGGCCGGCCGGATCCGCTTGAACACCCGGGGCACCGTCTCGACGTTGTGCGCCAGCACCTCCGGCCGGGAACCGAACACCTCGGCCAGCTGCTCGGGAACGGCGTTGAAGTCCGGGATCAGCAGTTCGACGCCGGTCCCCGGGTTCAGGCGGTGGATCTGGCGGACCGTCTCGGCGTACAGCCACGCCCCGCCGTCGGGCAGGTCGTCCCGGGCGACGCCGGTGACGGTGGCGTAGCGCAGGCCCATCGTCTGCACGCTCTCGGCGACCCGGCGCGGCTCGTCGGTGTCCAGGGCAGCCGGCTTGCCGGTGTCGATCTGGCAGAAGTCGCACCGCCGGGTGCACTGGTCACCGCCGATCAGGAACGTGGCCTCGCGGTCTTCCCAGCATTCGTAGATGTTCGGGCAGCCCGCCTCCTGGCACACCGTGTGCAGGCCCTCGCTCTTCACCAGCTGGCGCAACTCGGTGTACTGCGGCCCCATCACCGCACGGGTCTTGATCCAGGCAGGCTTGCGCTCGATCGGAGTCTGGGCGTTGCGGGCCTCGATGCGCAGCAGCTTGCGCCCGGCGCCGGCTGCCGGGGTGGACTCGGGGGCCCGCTGGCTGGGTTCAGTCACGGGATCGAGCGTACGCGGCGACCAGTCCGGGGAGGAGCGCCTCCACCACCGGCAGGGCGTCGGCGACGCTGACCTCCCGGTCCAGTTCGGCGGTCAGGGAGGTGACGCCGGCGTCGGTGATGCCGCACGGCACGATCCGGCTGAACCAGCTCAGGTCCGGGTTGCAGTTGAGCGAGAAGCCGTGCAGCGTGACGCCGCGAGCGACCCGGACGCCGATGGCGGCCACCTTCCGCTCCGGGCCGCGGTCATCGGCGGGCAACCAGACGCCGCTACGGCCGGCGACCTGACCGCCCCGCACGCCCAGCTCGGCGCACACCTCGATCAGCACCTCCTCCATCCGACGGACGTAGGCCACCACATCGACGGGGTTGGGCAGCTCGACGATCGGGTAGCCCACCAGCTGGCCCGGGCCGTGCCAGGTGATCTTGCCGCCGCGATCGACGTCGATCACCGGAGTGCCGTCCACTGGGCGCTCCCAGGGCTCGGTACGCCGGCCGGCGGTGTAGACCGACGGATGCTCGAGCAGCAGCGCGGTGTCGTCGATCTCTCCGACGATCCGCTGGGCGTGTAGTTGCCGTTGCCACTGCCAGGCCTGCTCGTAGTCCATCAAGCCGGCTCGTATGGTCCTCAACTCAGACACCTGATCATCTCCTCGCGCCCAGCCTAATCGGCTACTGCGACAGAAACCGTGCTCGTGCGTGCGCTCACACTCCCCGGCGGCACGGGCCGGTAATTGTCGGAGCACTGGGCTAGGAATGCCGCAGCGGTGGAGCCGACCTCAGCCAGTACGATGCCGCGCATGCTCGCCCCAGCCGGCGGGCTGTGGCTCCTGCTCAAAGTTCGGCAACCGTAATGGGGGATTTCGATGACTGACGTCAGAACATCGGCGCAAACCGGACCTGGGGCGACCAGGAAACGCCGGTTGCCGCGAGGCCTGCCGGTGTTCGCGGTGCTCGCCGTGGCGATCCTGGCGTTCCTGGCCGGCGGTGTCGGCGGCCCGTACCAGGGCAAGTTGGCCGAGGTGGAGAAGAACGACAACGCCTCCTACCTCCCGGGTTCCGCGGAATCGACCAAGGTCCTGGCCGAGTCCACCAAGTTCAACAAGATCGAGAACGTACCGGGCTTCATGATCTTCCACCGCCCGAGCGGGCTCACCGCCGCCGACCGGGCCGCCGCGGGCAGGGCGGCCGAGATCGTCGCCAGGACTCCGGGGATCGACACCGACGCGCTTGCCCCGCCGCAGACGTCCAGTGACGGCACCACGATCGCGGTGTTCACCCCACTGGTGCAGAAACAGGACGGCGAGGACGTCAAGTTCGACAAGATCGCCAAGTTGGAACAGAAGATCGTCGATGACACCACGGCCGGGCTTCCCGAGGGGCTGAAGGCCTATCCAGGGGGTCAGTCGGGCCTCTTCCTGGCATTCTCGGACGCCTTCGCCGGGGCCGACAGCACGCTGCTGCTCGCCGCGCTGGGCGTGGTGATCCTCATCCTGCTGTTCGTCTACCGCTCGCCGGTGTTGTGGATCTTTCCGATCCTGTCGGCAGTGCTGGCCCTCGGGCTGTCCTCGATCGTCATCTACTACCTCGCCAAGAACGGTGTCGTGACACTGAACGGGCAGAGCGCCGGCATCATGCCGGTGCTGGTGCTCGGCGCCGGCACCGACTACGCGCTGCTGCTGGTCTCTCGCTATCGCGAGGAACTGCATGTCTATCCCAACCGCTTCGACGCCATGATCAAGGCGTGGCGCGGATCGGCGCCGGCGATCGTGGCCTCGGCCGTCACGGTCATGCTCGGCCTGCTGTGCCTGAGCTTCGCGAGCCTGGAATCCGACAAGAGCCTGGGCCCGGTGGGCGCCATCAGCATCGCCTGCACCCTCGTCCTGTCCATGAGCTTCCTGCCGGTGGCGCTGTCGCTGGCCGGCCGCTGGGTGTTCTGGCCCCGCAAGCCCAAGGTCGACCAGATGGTCGACCTGGCCAGCCACGGCTTCTGGGCCCGGGTTGCCAGCAAGGTCGACGCCAACCGCCGGCCGGCCTGGATCGGTGTCGGGCTGGTGTTGGGTGCCTGCCTGATCGGCCTGGGTTCGCTGAATGCGCACGGTTTCAACACCGCGCAGGGTTTCACCAACACCCCTGACGCGGTGATCGGCCAGGATCTCTACGCCGCCAAGTTCGCCCGCGACACCAGCACGCCCGCGGTGATCACCACCAACGCCGGCTCCGTGGACGCCGTCATCGCCGCCGTGTCGAAGGTCCCCGGGGTGGACAGCAAGCCGGGCGCGGTGTGCGTCCAGGTCGACTACCCGAAGCTGGCAGCGGCGGCGAAGTCCGGCACCGTGCCGCCCACCGACGGCTGCGCTCCGGAGTCGCTGCGGATCCAACCGATCGACGGCCGGACGATCGTCAACGCCACGCTGGCCGACGCCTTCGACTCACGCGCCGCCTATGCCACCGTGGGCCGGCTACGCGACGCCGTCCACGGCGTCGCCGGTGCCGACGCTCGCGTCGGCGGCGTCTCCGCGGCTACGTTGGATGTCCAGGACGCCTCCGTGCATGACCGCAACCTGATCATCCCGATCGTGCTGCTGGTCATCTTCCTGGTGCTCGCGCTGCTGCTGCGGGCGATCCTGGCACCGGTGCTGCTCATCCTGACGGTGGTGCTCTCCTTCGGGGCCGCGTTGGGGCTCTCGGCAATCGCGTTCAACCACCTGTTCCACTTCGCGGGTGCGGACCCGTCCTTCCCGCTGTTCACCTTCGTGTTCCTGGTGGCGCTCGGGATCGACTACAACATCTTCCTGATGACCCGCATCAGGGAGGAGAGCCTTCGGCATGGCACCCGGGTCGGTATCTCCCGAGGCCTGACGGTCACCGGCGGCGTGATCACGTCGGCGGGCATAGTGCTGGCCGCCACGTTCGCGGTGCTCGGCGTGCTGCCCATCGTGTTCCTGGCCGAACTCGGCTTCGCCGTCGCGGTGGGCGTGCTGATGGACACCATCCTGGTGCGCAGCGTGCTGGTGCCGGCGCTGTCGGCCGATATCGGCAAGAAGATCTGGTGGCCGTCCAAGCTCGCCAACGCCGAGGACTGACCGCCGTCCGGGCTCGCTGGCCTGTGGACAACTTCGGCAGCGGCAGCGCCGTTTCTCCTACGGTGGGCCGATGTCGTTCACCGTTCCCGGCTACCAGGTTGACCAGCTCATCGGCTACGGCAGCCATGCCGAGGTGTGGTCCGGCCGCATCGCCGGCACCGCCGAGCCGGTAGCTCTGAAACGGATCATCGTTCCCGTACACGGCGATCCGGATCGGGCCGCGCAGCTGATCCGGTCGGCGCGTACCGAGGCCGCATTGCTCACCGCCCTGCAGCACCCGAGCCTCATCCGGTTGCGCCAGTACGTCCAGACACCGGCCGCGGTAGTGCTGGTGATGGAGCTTGCCGAAGGCGGATCGCTGGCGCAGCTACTGCGCCGCCGGGACCGGCTCAGTCCCGCCGAGGTCAGCGCCGCGCTGAGCCCGATCGCCGCTGCCCTGGCCTTCGCGCATTCCGAGGGCGTGCTGCACGGCGACGTCAGCGCAGCCAACATCCTGTTCAGCGCCACCGGTCAACCGAAGCTCGCCGACCTCGGGGTGGCCAGGATGCTGGTCGGACAGGCCGGGGCGGACCGGTCGCTGGGGACCCCTGCCTACGTGGACCCGGTAGTGGCGGCCGGTGGCGCGGCGGGTGCTGCGAGCGACGTGTTCTCCCTCGCCGCGGTGGCCCTGCACTGCGTGACGGGTA
>NZ_DASVQG010000152.1:0-8621 GCF_036389215.1 Jatrophihabitans sp. | reverse complement strand
TCGACATGAAGTGCGCGTCGCGGAGCAGGCGGAGGTGCTTCTCGTAGCCGAGCCCGCCACGGTGCTGCCCCGGTCCGCCCGAGTCGACGGCCAATGAGAGCCGCTCGACGAGGAACGGGAACCTGGACTCGGTGAACTCCGTGGGCAGGTTCCGACTGTCGGGGACCACGTGGATGGTGTCCTCGCCGTCGGCGTACGGCCTGCCGCCCGAGCCGCCGCCGAGCACCTCGCGCATGAGGTAGGGCTGGCCCTCGACGTCCTGCCCGTAGACACCGGTGTAGCGGATCGTCTCCTGGTCGGCGGGCATCCGGCCGCCGGTCGCCTTGGCCAGCACGCCGGCCAGGACGCCGAGCAGCCGCAGGATCACGAAGGTCCGGGCGTTGGTCGGCGCCGGGAACACCGGCGTGAGCAGCGTCCCCGGCGGCGGGAACCGCATCTCGATGAGTGGCACGACGCCCTCGTTGACGTCGAGCTCGGCCATCCGCTCCGGCGTCTCGGCGAGGTTGCGGAGGATCGGCGCGAGCCACTTCTTGAGGAACACCCCGTCGCTGTAGTCCCCGCAGTGGTTGATCGGCCCCTTGGCCTGGGGTCCGGTGCCGTCGAAGTCGATGACCAGCCGCTCCCCCTCCGGGTCGTCGGCCGCGGTGCGGGTCAGCGTGATCCGCTGGGTGTGCAGCCTCGGCCCGTCGACGCCGTCGTGCTCGGCGTAGTCCTCCCACACCCAGCTCCCGACCGGGATCCGCCCGAGGATCTCGCGCCGGTAGGTCTGCGTGGTGCGGTCGATGACGGCGTCGAAGCAGGCCTCGACGGTCGCGGTGCCGTAGCGGTCGAAGAGCTCCCCGAGCCGCCGAGCGCCCATGAGGCAGGCCGAGCACTCCGCGTCGAGGTCGGCGGCCAGCGAGTCGGGCATCCGGGAGTTGCGGGTCATGATGGTCAGGGCGGCCCGGTTGGGCACCCCGGCGTCCCAGAGCTTGATCGGTGGCACCATCAGGCCCTCTTCGAAGACGCTGGTGGCCGAGCTCGGCATCGACCCGGGAACCGCCCCGCCGATGTCGTCGTGATGGCCGAAGGCCTGCACGAAGGCCACCACCTGCACATCATCAGCAGCGCCGGTTTCGCCTTGTACGAAAACCGGAACGGTGACGCACAGATCCGGCAGGTGGCCGATCCCGCCCTCGGATCGGTAGACGTCGTTGTGGAAGAACACGTCACCGGGGCGCATCTCGGCGAGCGGGAAGTCCCTGGCGATCGGGTGCACCAGCGCGGAGTAGCTGCGCCCGGTGAGCTTGCGCAGCAACCGGTCGTGGATGCCGGCCCGGAAGTCGTGCGCGTCGCGGATCATCGGCGACCGGGAGGTGCGTGCGATCGCCGTCTCGACCTCTCGCTCGACCGCGGCGAGGCTGCCCTGCACGATCTCCAGGACGATCGGGTCCACCTGCGCGCCCCGGTCAGGGGTGAGTGAGTCGCCGGTCGGCGAATCCGCCGGCGGGACAACGGTCATCGGTCCTGCTCCGTCCGGGTCATGTCCTCGGCTCCGCTCGCTGAAGCTCCGCGGCGCTGAGGCTCCTCGGCGCTGACGCGCCGGCGATGCTCACTCGCTGTCGCCTCGCGGGTGATCAGCAGGTTGGCGTAGTCGTCGAGCCGGGCGGTGAAACCCGGATGCAGCGGAACCGTCGAGCCGAACTCCTCGATCACCGCCGGGCCGGTCACGACGTCACCGGGGCCGAGGTCGGTTCGCCAGTACAGCGGTGTGGGCAGGTAATTCTTCCCGTCGAAACACACCTCGCGGCTGCCGGTCCGGGCTCGCTCGACGGTCTCGCCGGGTGCCGGGTGCCGGCGCAACTCCGGCCGGCGGATCGGGCCGATGCCCGACACCCGCAGGTTGACCCACTCGACCTGCTGGCTCGGCTGGTCCCGGAAGTCATAGCCGTACAGGCCGCGGTGGGCGTCGTGGAAGGCCGTGGCCACCTCGGCCAGCACCGGCTCGGTCAGCTCACCGTCGGGCACCGGCACCCGGACCTCGAATGCCTGGCCGAAGTAGCGCAGGTCCGCCGTACGGGCGAACCGGTGCTCCGGTGCGGGGAACCCTTCCCGGCTGAGCGCGGCGGCCGCCTCAGCGGTCAGGCCGTCGAAGCCGGCGGCGACCTCGGCGGGCTTGAGGTCGGCGTGCTTGGCGACCGCGGTCTGGACGTAGTCGTTCTTCACGTCGACGGTCAGCAGCCCGAACGCGGAGACGTTGCCGGGGTCCGGTGGCACCAGCACGCCCCGCAGGTTCAGGATGTCGATCAGCCTGCACAGCAGGAGCGAACCCGAACCGCCGAAGGTGGTGAGGGTGAACTCCCGGACGTCGAGCCCTCGCTGGACGGTGACCTGGCGCAACGCGTTGGCCTGGTTCCAGGCCGAGATCTCCAGCACGCCGTTCGCGCAGGTGGCCAGCTCCAGCCCCAGCTCGGCAGCCAGCGCGGTCAGGCCGGCGCGGGCGGCCGTGATGTCCAGGCTGATCTCACCGCCGAGCAGGTGCGGCGGGATCCGGCCCAGCACCAGGTGCGCGTCGGTGATCGTGACGTCGGTGCCGCCGATGCCGTAACACAGCGGACCGGGATCGGCGCCCGCGGATTTCGGACCGACCTTGAGCGCGCCCTCCGGTGAAATCCAGGCGATCGAACCACCGCCGGCGCCCACGGTCACCACGTCGATCATCGGGATCTTGGACGGATAGGCGCCCACGGTTCCCTCGGTGGTCAGGGTGGGCTCGCCGTCCAGAACCACCGAGACGTCGGTCGAGGTACCGCCGCCGTCGCAGGTGAGCACCCGGCTGAACCCGGCGTTGCGGGCGATCATCGCAGCACCCAGCGCGCCGGCGGCCGGGCCGGACAGCACCGTCGTGATCGGCTGGTGCACCACTTCGGCGGCCGACAGCACGCCGCCGTTGGACTTCATCACGTAGAACGGCAGGTCGCGGTCGTCGGTGAGCTCGTCGAGGCGGCGCTTGATGGAGCCGACATAGCCGGCCACCTTCGGTTTCACCGCGGCGTCGACCAGGGTGGTCATCGAGCGCTCGTACTCGCGGTACTCGCGCAGCACCTCCGAGGAGATCGAGACGACGGCGGTGGGGTGTTCGGCGGCCAGGATCTCGCGCATCCGCTGCTCGTGCGCGGGGTTGGCGTAGGAGTGCAGCAGGCAGACGCCGATGGTGTCGATGCCCTTGTCCCGGAACCAGCGGGCGATCTCGACCGCGCCCGGCTCGTCGAAGGGCCGGACCTGCGCGCCGGTGTGGTCCAGCCGACCACCGACGGCCTTGACCCGGTCGGCCGGCACAATCCGGTCCGGCTTCACCCAGAAGTAGCTGTTGCCGTAGCCGTCGGGCACCGACTGGCGCGCGATCTCGAGAATCGACTCATAGCCCTCGGAGGCGATGAAGCCGAGGACGCCGACCTTGCCCTCCAGCAGCTGGTTGGTGGCCACCGTGGTCCCGTGGCAGACGGCGGTCAGCGCCAGGCCGGCCTGCGTCCGGGGGATGCCGAGCAGGTCGAGCACCTTGTCGATGCCGGCCAGGAAGCCCTGCGCCGGGTCGGCGGGCGTGGAGGCGACCTTGGTGCTGACCAGCTCGCCGGTCTCCTCGTCGAAGGCCACCACGTCGGTGAAGGTGCCGCCGGTGTCGATGCCGACCCGGATCCGCCGCTGTCCTGGCATGCCTGCAGTCAACTTGGCTCGGTGGCATGTCGCGTCGGCGAACTTTGCCCGAGAACTTGCCAATCCGTTGGCACGTCCATTGGTACTTCAGCCATCCGGCTCGCGTTGTGGGCAGGAAGAAACGTCAACCGGTTATCCGTCGTAGGACGCTGCGGTGAAGAAGACCTCGGCTCAGCGTTGTGGCTATAATCAGTACATCGATTCACGCCACAAGGAGAGTACATGGAAGTCGGGATCAAGGAGTTGCGAGACAATTTGAGCCGTCACCTTGCATCCGTCCATCACGGTCACACGGTGACCATCACTGATCATGGCCGACCGATCGCCAGGATCGTACCGATCGGGCACCCCACGAGATTGGAGACCCTGATTGCCGAGGGTCGGGTTGCCAAGGCGCCGCATCGCAAGACTCCGGCCTTGGATCCGTTGCCAGCCGCCGGGACGGTTTCCGACCTCGTCCGCGATCAGCGGCGGTGATCGGCTATCTCGATACCTCGGCCTTCGTACCGCTGCTGATCAGCGAACCGAGCAGCCTGTCCTGCCGGCGGTTCTGGGATGACGCTGACGCCGTCGTGACAAGCCGGCTGACGTATGTCGAAGCTGCCACGGCGCTTGCCCAGGCCCGACGGCTCGATCGGCTAACTGCTCCGACGCACCGCAGCGCCGTTGAGCTGCTCGATCAGCTGTGGTCTCAGTTGGGTGTCGTGGAGGTGGACCAGGCGGCGGTCGTCCGGGCGGCGGCGCTGGCCGAGCAACTCAGTCTGCGCGGCTACGACGCCATGCACTGCGCCGCTGCGGAAAGCCTTGGTGACGACGAACTGGTGGCCGCCGCCGGTGATCGAGAGTTGCTGTCCGCGTGGTCCGAGCTCGGGCTGGCTAGCTACGACACGAACGCGACCTGAATGGATGTCAGCATCGACATGCTCTTGCCGCTGCCCGACTGACCGACAATAGCCAGCAGCTGCCCGGCGATCGCCAGCACGACCATCAGGGTCAGCACCACCGCGCAAGCTGAACCGCGGTGAGCAGTCGCGCGGCTATGGTTCGGGCGTGAAACCTGAGCCGGAACTCGTGACCACCGATGCTGACCTTCCCGTCGACCGGGCCAAGGCTGAGCCGTTGGTGGGTGTGCGGGCGTGGCCCGATGCGCAGTGTTCGTACTGGCTCAGCGGTACCGGCAAGGAGCCGATGCTCACGGTCACCGTGGCGGCTCAGCCGGGCGGCTGGCTGCCCGGGCCGGCCGACTCACCGCACGCCGCCGCGGCACGGGCCGCCGAGCACGCCGAGCGGTACCGGCTGGTCCGCGCGCAGCTCGACGATCCGGGCGTCGCCGTCTCGCTACTGACCACACTCGACCCGGGCCTGGTTCTGCCGGTCGCCGACGGCGCGGAGTCGCTACGGCGCTTCGCCGCGGCCGCAGAACTGTTCGTCCAGGCCGCGGCGGGCGCCACGCCACCGAAGCTGACCGGTCTCGCCACCCTGGGCGAGCTGATGGACCGCTACGGCATTTCTGCCGAACGCCTCGCCACCGCCAACGTTGACCAGCCGCTGAACCGGCTGCTGGCGGCCGGGCAACCGCTGGCCGTGCGGACCGGCCAGATCGAGCCGGACACCGTCCCGGCCGACGCCAGCACCCTGGCCGCGGTCGCGGTCCGGCTGCGCATCACGCCGGAGCGGCTGTTGGAGGACAACCGCGGCCTTCAGCTGAGCGCCGACTCTGCCTTCGTGCTACCCGGGATAGTGACGCTGCCGGCGGATGCCCGGACTCTCTATGCGACGCAGGCCGGTGACACCCTCGCTGCCCTGGCCCGACGGTTCGGCACGACCGCGCGGCAGATCGTCGCGGACAACGCCGAGGTCACCGGCACCCTGCGGCCAGGTATCGGGGTCGCGGTGAGCGTCGGGCCCAGCGGCGAATCCAGCGGCGAGGGTGAAATCGAGGCCGATGACGAGGGTGAAATCGAGGCCGATGACGAGGCCGAAATCGGGGCCGAGACTGAGGCCGATGACGAGGCCGCTGACCAGATGGTGACCGCCAGCACCGACACGGTGACCGGCGACTCGTTCCAGTCCCTGCGCGCCCGGCTGGTCGAGCAGAACGCCGAGGTCACCCTCGACGCCGTCGCCGACGCACTCGACCGGCTCGGTGCGGTGCTCACCATGGGCGCGATGCTCAGCTGCCCGCTTGCCGTGCTGGGCAGCAGCCGTGACAGCGGCACCGCCACCCCGCTGACCGGTGCCGAGGTTTCTGCCGAGCACGGCTGCTCACCGGTGGACTTCGCCGCCGCCAACGCCGCGGTGCTCGGGCTGCTGCAACCGGGGGTCCGGCTCAGCGTCGACGACAGCACCACCAGCACGGCCGAGTGCGACACGCTCACTGCGGTGCTGGGCCGGCTCACCCCGGCCGAGGCGGCACCCTCGATCGCGCGGCTGATCGCCGCGAACTCCTCGGTTCCGCTGTTCCGGGCCGGCGCGCGGGCGCTGCTGCCACCACCGCCGGTCAGCGTGACGGCCTCGCTCGGCCAGCCGCTGGAACCGCGTGCACCGGCCGCCCGGCTCGCGGTCACGCTCCGGCTCCAGCGCCCCAGCGACGCGATTGTGGATCCCGCGGCGGGCGCGGTGCAGGCTGAGCCACCGGCCGAGCGCGCCGACACGGTGGTACCGCCATCGGGTGACGACCGGGATTCCTTCGTCGATGACTGCCTGACCGCGCTGCCGGACGTCCGGCTCGCCACCGATGCCAGCGGCGAGCTGTGGGCGGTTGCGTTCGGCAGCACCGGAATCGCAGGCGTGCACATCGAGCCGTCCGCCGGCGGCACGCCCGGCCCGCGGGTGTTCGCGCTGCGCCCGCTCTACCGGCAGCTGCTCGACTTCAGCGCCTCGATCAGGCCGGTGACCGCCCAGGGCGGCCTCGGCATGTCGGTGCGGCGCCAGTTCTCCCAGCTGGACGTGGAGTACGGGGCGCGGTCGTTCGTCACCGAGCTGGATCGCTACCTTGCCGAGCCGCTCAGCAACCGGCTGCCGGGCACCGCTCGCGGGGATCTGCTGGCTGTCCGGCGACGAGTGGCCGAAGCTATCCCCGGCAGCCTGGCACCGCTGCCGCAGAGCCAGCCGGACAGCCCGCCGGTGACCGAAGCGCTGGCGAACGCCCGCACCGCGCTGGCCTCGATCGGCCGGCAGAGCCTTGCGCAGGCTTACCTGTCCTCGGTGGTCGCACAGTACCGGGCCGTCGTGGTGGCACCGTACCCAGCCGGCGGCCAGGCAGCGCGGCTGGCGGGCACTCTGCAGGCGTCCGGCCGAGCGGACCTCAGCCTCAGCAGCAGCCGGACCGAGCTGGATCCGTCCAACGCGACCTGCACCTTCGCGCTGGCCAATGCCGATCCCTCCGACGCCACGAGCGTGTCGTTCACGCCTGAGCAGGTATTCGACGCCATTGAAGTCGACTTACCCCAGCCCGGCGAATCGAGTACCGAACCGGTGCTGCTGCGGTTCGCCCGCGCGCTGGCCGGCGGCTACCGCGTCGAGACGGTCGCCGCCGGGCTGCCGGCCACCGAGCTGCCTATCCCGTTGCGCGAGCACCCCGCCCCGGTGTCGGCCCAGCCGATGACCGCGCAGGCGACGTTCACCGGCCCAGGCCTGCCGACGCTGGCCGAGGCGACCCGGTGGACATCGAGCCTCAGCTACACCCACGAGCATGCAGCCCAGGATGTGGTGCTGCTGGGGATGTCACCGCCAGTCGCGGCACCCGCCACCGAGGCAGCCGACAGCGAGGCAGCCGACAGCGGCGCAGCCGGCAGCGAGGCAGCCGGCGACACGGCGCTGGCCGAAGCGCTCGCCGGCTACACCGCGGCATCCGTCGAGCTGGCCGTGCTGATCGGCTCTGACGTCGAGTCGCCCGACGGCACCGATGCGGCCACCGTCCGCGGCAACGCCGCTGCCTCGCTGGTCGAGTTGGCCACCGCGGTCGCGGCCGCCTGGAGCGCGCATGGGAACGACTACCCCGCAGCCGATTCCGATCCGGTGGATCCGCGACTCAGCTCCACCTACCGGCTGCGTGCGGTCTACTCCGACAGCGACAGCACCGGGGACGGCGGCCGGCGGCTCGACCGGCTGGTGGTGAGCCGGACCGGCATCGAGAACGGCATCGAGGACGGCTGGCCGGGTATCACCCTGATCAGCCATGACGGGGAGCTGCCGCTGACGCCCGGCCCGGTCGCCGATGAGACCCGCGAGTACGCCGCATCACACCACCTGGCCGGAACCAGCCCGCTGACGTTGCGACTGGACTGGCCGGGGTTGCGCGGCGCACCCGGCCCCGACGCGCGGATCGCCTTGACGGTGGAGCGCAATCCCACGCTGGGCGCCGGGATGGCGACCTCGGCGGCGTTCGTGCTGGCCGCACGACCGATCCAGGTCGAGGTCACCAGCCCGTCCGTGCGGTGGAGTGAGCAAATCCCGCTGACGGGAGACAGCCTCGGCCAGGCCCTGCAGAACGCCTTCGACACCCTGTCCGCAGAGCAGCCGGAGAACATCCGGCTGAGCATCGAGGCCCGCTACGCCGAGCCGGTCGGCGAGCAGCACACCGTGCTGGCGGTGCTCCTGATACCCGAGCTTGCGCTGCAACCGGACTCAGCCGGTGCGATCGCCGCCGCACTGGAGGATTGGCAGCGGGCCTACCATCCAGCCACCGCCGGTGCCCGGTGGCACCTGGGCCTTGCCGTGCTGTCCGCACATCCTGGCGCGCTGCCGTTACTCGCCTTCGACCAGTTGGTCTTTCCGGTTCCGCTCGGCTAGCTGTACTGCCCGGACAGGTTGGTGCAGGCCGTTCTGATCGGATGATCTTGATGTAGGAGGGCCTCCTGAGTGGGGTGTGGAGCTACCACGGCAACCACGCCCAGTACTCAGGAGGTCCTCGTGCCACACCGTAA
>NZ_DASVQG010000151.1:0-41385 GCF_036389215.1 Jatrophihabitans sp. | reverse complement strand
GGGCCAACCGGCGCTGGTGGGACGCCGACGCCGACAACTACCACGCCGAGCACGGCGACTTCCTGGGCACCTCGGACTTCGTCTGGTGCCCGGAGGGCTTGCGCGAGGAACAGGCCCGGCTGCTCGGCCCGGCCGGTTCGCTGGCCGGTGCCAGGGTGCTGGAGGTCGGCGCCGGCTCGGCGATGTGCTCGCGCTGGCTGGCCGGCCAGGGAGCGCGTCCGGTGGCCTTCGACGTCTCCGGCGGCATGCTGCGGCATGCCATCAAGGCCGGCACCGCGGTCGGAGCCGCGACCGGGACCGGGGCCGAGGCTGGCAGCGCGGTCGGGGCTGAGACCGGCACCGCGACCGGGACCGAGACCGCGGCCGACAGGGCGGTCGCGCTGGTGCAGGCCGACGCCCAGTGCATGCCGTTCCTGGACGGCTCCTTCGACCTGGCCTTCACCGCCTTCGGCGCGATCCCGTTCGTCGCCGACTCCGCAGCGGTGATGGCCGAGGTCGCCCGGGTGCTGCGTCCGGGTGGGCGCTGGGTGTTCTCCGTCAGCCACCCGATCCGGTGGGCCTTTCCCGACTCCCCCGGCCCGGACGGGCTCACCGCGACGATGTCCTACTTCGACCGCAGCCCGTACGTGGAGTTCGACTCGGCCGGGCAGGCCACCTACGTCGAGCAGCACCGGACCCTGGGCGACCGGATCCGGGAGCTGGTGGGCGCCGGCTTCCGGCTACTGGACCTGATCGAACCGGAATGGCCTCAAGACCTGGAGCGCGAGTGGGGCCAGTGGTCGCCGCTGCGGGGCCGGTTGTTGCCCGGCACCGCGATCTTCGTCAGCGAGGCGGCGCGGTAGCGCTGAACGACGGCTCACCGGCCCGGGCCCGGTGCCCGTCGCCGCCGGTGCGCCGCCGGTACAGCAGGAACGCGCCGGCGAAGGCCAGCAGCGCCACCAGCAGCAGGGTCAGCGGCCCGAACACGGTCAGCAGCCTGAGCTTGGACAGCCCGTCCTTGGCCAGCTTGGACTGGTGGTCGATGGTGGCATCGGTGAACGCCAGGTCGGCCTCGAACACCAGGGTCCCGGCGGTCGTGGTGCGCACCTGATGCTGGGTGCCCTTGACGATCGCGCCGGTCCTCGGCTCGACCCAGACCGTGCGGGTGTCGGAGTAGACGCCGGGAACACCGCCGGCGACCTCGAG
This sequence comes from Jatrophihabitans sp., assembly GCF_036389215.1. GTDB lineage: Bacteria > Actinomycetota > Actinomycetes > Mycobacteriales > Jatrophihabitantaceae > Jatrophihabitans_A. The sequence goes on along the minus strand of NZ_DASVQG010000151.1, from coordinate 40,200 downwards.
CGGAACCTTGTCGATCACGGCCTCGTACTTGTAGGTGTTCAGGCCCTTGACCTTGTCGGTGCCGATGAAGCGGGCGTCGGCGGCCAGCTTGGAGTTCACGTCGAAGAACTTGTAGGTGGTCTTCTTGGAGTGGAAGGGGAACTTGTAGGTCAGGCCGACGTGCTTGATCGGCGCGCCGTCGATGTTCTCGCCGTACTTCGAGCCGTTGACCGCGAGGCCGGTCTTGCGGTCAGCGGGGGCCCGGTCGACGATGACCCGGACGATCCGGGGATCCTTCGGGCCGTCGCCGCAGAAGGGCGGGTCGTCGATCACCTTGACGATGCACAGCGTCACCTGCAGCACCGCAACCTTGGAGTCCGACGCGGCCGAGTCGGTCACCACCTGGCGGGTCGCCTTCAGCTGGACGTCTTCCAGCTTTCCGGCCTGGACGTTGTAGACCTTGGCGGGCCCGGTCGCGGCCTGCTGGGGGACCAGCAGGTCCAGCGGAGCCTTCTCCACCCGGGACGGGGCATAGAAACGCAGCAGTCCTGCGAGCACCAGGCTGAAGATGCCCAGCGCTACCAGGACCGGAACAAGGATCTTGCGCACAGCTAGATTCCCCTTCTGTCTGCGATCGGTTGGCCGGACGCTACCAGCGAGTAGGTCCGGTCCGTAACATCTGCGCGAAACAATCCAGCAACGTCGTTCTCGACCTCGGTCCTACACAGCTGGTCGAGACGGCTGGTCGACACAGCTGGTCGACATAACATTCACCGGCGCGGCCATCCGGAGGCGCCCGCGTACGAGCGGCAGAAAGGAGCGTATGAGCACGACGGCTCTACTCCCCGCGTCCGAGCACGCGGCCCTGCCGCGCTCGATCGGCTACCCGTCGGGCATCGGCCTGATCGTGCTCGCTCAGGCCGGCTGGTTCGGCTACCTGGCCAGCCGTGGCTGGTTCTACGGCGATGACCTGAGCTACCTGGGCGCCGCCAGCGGCGAGGACCTGGACTGGCAGTACCTGTCGGCTCCGGTGAACGACCACTTCGTCCCCGGCCTCCGGCTGCTCTTCTGGCTGATGAACCGCGGGACCGGCCTGAACTACGACATCACGATCGTCGTCCGGATGGCTCTGCAAGCGCTGGCGACCGTCCTGGTCTACCGGCTGATCGTGATGCTGGCCGGCCGGCGGCCGGGCGCGGTCGTGCTGACCGGCTGGTATGCCTTCGGGACCCTGCTGCTGCCCGGCTCGCTCTGGCTGACCACCTCGGTCGACCTGCTCTGCTCGCAGCTGCTGGTGATCCTCGCGATCGACCTGCACGTCCGCTACACCGTGACCGGCCGGATCCGGCTGGCGCTGGCGACCGCGATCGCCCTGCTCGGCGCGCTGTCGTTCTGGGAGCTGTCCGGGATCACCGCACTGCTGCTTGCGATCCTGTCGCTCGGATTCCTCCATACGGGCACCACCGGCCAACGCCTGCGGGCCGCGCTGCGGCGCTGGCCGGGCTGGCTGATCCTCGCTGGCGCCCTGGCCGGGTGGTTGGCCTACTTCCTGTCCGGCCCGTACGGCGGCGCCGCCCATACCCTCGATCCCGGTTCGGCGCTGCACGTGCTGGGAGTCGGCTGGCTGGACGCGCTGGGCCCGGCCCTGCTGGGCGGTCCGTGGCGGTGGTTCTACCGGGGCGAGGTGTACTTCCCGATCGCCGATCCGCCGTTGGCCGCGGTGCTGTTGGGCCAGGCCTGCATCCTCGCCGCCATCCTGGTGGCGTGGCGCCGATCCGGAATCAGGAGCCTGCTGGCCTGGTCGCTGCCCGTTCTGACCTTCGTCCTGGGCACCCTGGTGGTGGCGCTCGGCCGTTTCCAGGTGTTCGGCGACCTGACGCCCCGCTCGTTCAACTATGCCTTTCCGATCGCGGTGCCGCTGACGGTGGCGGCCGCGCTGGCGCTGCTGCCGAGCGCCGCGGCCGAGGTGGCGAACCGGGTCACCGGCCGCGGTCAGCCCGACGCCCAGGCCGCGGCGCCGGCGCGGTGGCGGCAGATGGCCGCGGCGCCGGCGCGGCGGCGGCAGATCGCCACGGCGACGCTCGGCACGCTGTTCCTGGTGTCCAGCGGGCTCTCTGCTGTCACCTTCACCCATCGCTGGGCGCAGAACCCGTCGGAGTCCTATGTCGACCGCCTCACCACCTCGGTACGCAACGCGGGACCCGAGGTCAACCTGTGGGACAGCCGGGTGCCACCTTCGGTGCTGGCCTTCTTCTCCGAGCACAACCACGTCTCGGACGTGCTGCGGCTGGCCCAGCTGCCCGCCCACTTCCAGGACGCGGCGACCGAGCCGATGCTGGTGAAGGATGACGGCAGCCTGGCGCCGGCCGCCCTGTTCCCGCTCGCCACCCAGATCGGGCAGGCCAAGGGCTCCTGCACCCGGCTGGTGCAGGGCCAGGGCAGCTGGACCATCCCGCTGTCGAAGAGGCTCGGCTCCAACGAGTACTTCCTCCAGATCAGCTATCTCCAGCAGAAGGGGTCGGTGCTCTACTTCTCGGTCCGCGACCAGGCCGGCAAGACGGTCGCACCCGAAGCGGGTCAGCGCCGGGAACTGCCCTACCAGCTGGCCAACCTCTACCTGCGGCTGCCGTTGACGACGGTGGAATCGTTGGTGTTACGGAGCGAGAGCTTGGACACCAACATCTGCATCGGCGCCATCGTGGTGGGCGTGCCCTATGCGTTGGCAGCGAAATGACCGGCCCGAGCACCGCCGGCCCGAGCGCCGCCGGCCCGAGCGCCGCCCGCACCGATCCGTCCCGGCACTTCGACGCGCTGGACGGGATGCGGGCCATCGCCTGCTACGCGGTCATCCTGACCCACGTCGGTTTCCAGTCCGGTCGGTCCTTCGGGACCGGACCGCAGGCACCCTGGCTGTCCCGGCTGGACACCGCGGTACCGATCTTCCTGATGCTGTCGGGGTTCCTGCTCTACCGACCGTTCGTGGCGCAGGCCTACCGCCGGTCGCCGGTCCCGCGAGCCGCCGGGTTCTACTGGCGACGGGCGGTGCGGGTGTTGCCGGCCTACTGGGTTACGGCCATCCTCACGTTGGGATGGCTGAGCAGCCGGCGGGCGAGCTTGGGCGACTGGCTCTCCTACCTCAGCCTGACCGAGATCTACAACGGTCACGACCTCGACCCGTCGCTGACCCATATCTGGACACTGGTCGCCGAGGTGTCGCTGTACGCGGCGGTTCCAGTGCTGGCGCTGTCCCTGCGTGGCCGCCGGAGCTCCGAACAGATCCTGGTAAGCCAGTGCGTGCTGGTGGGTGCGCTGCTGATCGCCAGCGTCACCTGGCAGATCGCCGCGTTCCACGTGCACTCCCTGGGCTACGTGGCGACCAAATGGCTGCCCGGCACGATCGATTGGTTCGCACTCGGCATGCTGCTTGCCGTGCTGTCCGCCGCGCCGGCCGGATCGACCGCCCTGCTCAGGACCCGCGAAGTGCTGAGCCAGTGGGCCGGATCTCCCGTGCTGTGCTGGACGCTGGCCGTGTTGTTGTACTGGTTCCTGACACTGCCACTGGCCGGCCCGATCGATCTGGCGGTGCCCGCCGCCGGTGAGCACCTGGCCAAGAACCTGCTGCAGGGCGCTGTGGTCTTCTTCCTGATGCTGCCGCTGACCCTCGGCGATGGCGGGGTGATCGGCCGGGTGCTGGGCAACCGGGTGTCGCGATTCCTGGGCCAGATCTCCTACGGCGTCTACCTGTGGCACCTACCGGTGCTGCTGTTCCTCCACCGGGGGCTGGACATCCCGATCTGGCAGGGTCACTTCTGGAAGCTGCTGGTGCTCACCACCGTGTCGTCGTCCGTGCTGGGGGCGCTGTCCTGGTACCTGCTGGAGCGGCCGCTGCTGCGCAGGTTCTCCCGCCCGTCCTGGCGCAACCTGGGCGAACCCAGCGCCGCCAGGCAGAGTCCGATCACGCAGAGCGCCTGAACCCCGGCCGACCCGGCCAGCGGGTGCGGACCACCGCTGGGCCGGATCGCTTCCGCGCAGCCCGCCAGCAGGATCGCCACCGCCGCGGCCCAGGCCGGCAGCCCGCCCCGCCACCGCCCGGCCGCCCAGCTGAGTGCGGCCACCCCTGCGGCCACTGCCAATCCGAGCACCCCGGCGAGCACGAAGGAGGCCGCCAGGCACAGCGGCACCGTCCAGTTCCGCGGCACCGACCGCTCACCGGCCGGCGGTGCGGCAGAGGGGCGCCGCGCCGTGCCGGCCAGCACGAGCAGCCCCACCACGGCAAGCAGCCCGAGCAGCAGGGCGGCCCGGAAACTTGTCTGCGGGGCATAGCGGAGTGACACCACTCCGGTGGCGCCGGCCGGCAGTTGCCAGGCCTGCTGCCAGCCGTCGAGCTGGACGGCCGGCAGCCGGTGACCGTTCAGGCTGGCCTGCCAGCCGGCGTTGAAGTTCTCCCGGACGACCAGCATCGCAGCTGCCGTGACGTCGACCCGGACCGTCCGGCTGGTGGCGTGCCAGCTCAGCGGCACGGCAGTCCCGGCGGGCGCAGCCCCGGCGGGCGCAGTCCCGGCGGGCAGCTCCAGGCCCGGCCGCCGCAGGGTCAGGCTCAGCGGGGTGGCCAGCGGGCTCGCCGCCAACCGGAGATGCTGAGGGCCCGCCTCCAAGGTGGTGGGCGCCGGATCACAGGTACGCGTCACCACCGGCTCGCCGGACAGCAGTTGCTCGCGGGTGGCCTCGGCCCGCAGCGGCAGCGGGATGCCGTCGATGAGAACCGCGAGTCCGGACGAGCAGCTGATCGCGACCGGATCTGTCGAGCGCCGGTTGGCCACCCCGTTGACGGCCACCTCGGTGATGCCCGCGGGCAGCAGCCGGGGCGCGCCGTAGCGGGTGCTGGTGGTGGAGCGGAGTTCGGCGCGCAGCACCGTGATCGTCAGGGTGCGGGTGAGCACCGGTGCCGGCAGCCTCAGGATGCCGTCGGCGGGCACCTCGAAGGTCCAGCTGCCCCGGTCCGCGGCGATGGCGACCTGCTGCGGCCGGGCCAGCGGCGTGTCCTGGTCGAGCTGGAGCCGCAGGGTGGACACCGCCCGCCGGTTCTTGAGATCCAGCGTCAGGACCGGCGCCCGATCACCTGGGGCAGCCACCCAGCTGGTTGTCGGGTCCCCGTCCACCGCCGCGCCGGGGCGCTCGCGCGGATCGGCGTCATCGACCGAGGACGCCGTCGTGGCGATCGCGGCACCGGCGTCCAGCAGCGCGTCCAGGGCCGCCCCGGGCCGGGACGCCACGGTGGCCGTGATGTCGTAGCGCTGGCCGGCCGGCATCGTAAAGGTCCGATCCAGCACGCCGTCGCTCTCCCCGCTGCTGGCGAAGGTCGCGTCGCAGGCGGCCCGGCCGGCCACCGTCAGGCAGCTGGACCGGCCGCCGAGCTCGGTGGCGAAACTCAGCACGTCCGGGGCCACCTCGGTGGTCGGCACCATCAGCGTGCGGGTCGGGGTGAGCCCGGCGATCGTGAACGTCGAGATGCCGACCGAGCTGGTGCCGGGCGAGGCATCCAGCACGGTGAGGCGCAGCTGCCGGGTCGGCCCGGGCGGCAGCGCCAGCTGCTGCGGGAACGGGCCCGGCGACACGTCGGAGTCACGCGTCCCCGAGTCGGTGGAGATCCGGACCCGGTTGGGGTAGCCGCCGAGAGTGGCGGCGAAGGCGACCTCGACCGCGGGCTGGGACGTCGGCACGGCCAGTGTCACTGACAGCCACTGGCCCTTCGCGCTGGCCAGCGCGCCGCTGCGCCAGGACGTCGCGGGGTCACCGTCCACCGCCGACCACGGCCCGTAGCCGGCGCCGCGGTTCACCAGCGCTCCGGCATCGGCCCCGGACGAGGACGCCCGGATGTCGGTGATACCACCGCCGTAGGCGACGGTGGAGAGCGTTCCCGGCGACGGCGGAAGGTAGTCCTGAGCCGCTCGGGACTGGTGATAGGGCTGGTTCGCGGTCAGGGTCGCCGAGGTCGCGCCGGTCTGGCCGATCGTCGCCTCCCGGCGCCTGATGCCGTCGGTGACCACGGTGACGCCGGCGGCGCCCCCCGCCCTGGCATCGGCCCCGAACAGCACCGGGGTGTCCGCACCGATCCCGGCCTCGACCAGCGATCCGAGCGAATCCGCCGATCCGGTGGCGAGCACCGTGCCCGAGGCAGGCAGCAGGCCTACCGCGCCGGACCACCCCGGCACCTGGTAGATCTCGATCGCCGGCCGGACGACGGTGGCGCCGACATCGACCAGCCGGCCCCGGTCGGAGGGGAACTGCGGGCTGCTGCCGAACGAGGTCACTGCCGAGAAGCCCGGCGTGGCTCGAAGCGTCGCATGCACGAAGGCCAGGTGGGTGGCCGCGGACGCTCTGGTGTCCAGGTCGTTGCGCACCACGAGGTAGCGGATCCCCGCGCGGGCCAGCAACGGCGCCAGCGCATCGTCGCGATGGCCCGAGGCGACCCGCAGCGACAGGTCGTCCAGCAGCCGGATGTACCCGGCGGGGGTCAGCGGGATCCCGTCCCGGACCGTCCACGGCGCGGTGGCCACCGGTTGCAGGGCGTCATCGACGGTGGCTCCCCAGACGTAGGTCGGCCGGGACGCGCCAGGGACCACCAGCGACCGGCCGGCGCCGGAGTGGCTGCCCAGCCAGGAACCGGCCTGGCGCCACCAGGGGGCCTCGGTCATCGATCGCGGTTGCGGAATCACGTCGTTCACGATCGCCGGAGCCGCGGCCAGGGCGCCGATGGTGACGGCCAGCGCCGCCGCCATCAACCGGGGGCGCAGGTCGAGGGTCAGGCCCAGCCAGCGCGGCTGCCAGCGCGCGGGCAGCCGCAGCCGGCTGAGCAGCCATCCGACCCCCAGTGCCAGCGGCAGCCGAATCAGCGGATCGAACTTGTGGACGTTGCGGAAGGCGTTGAGCGGCCCGTCCAACCAGGCTCGGAACCATCCCCCGGTCGGCGGCCCGGCCGGTGCGACGTAGCCCATCGTGACCAGCGCGAGCCCCAGCAGCAGGCAGCTGATCGCGAACAGCCGGTGGGGCTTGGCGCGCCGGCCCAACCCGGCCAGCCCCGCCGCGGCCACCGCGGTGGTGGCCAGCACCACGGCAGGAACGGCGACCAGGATCCAGCCGCCCGGCCAGATCGAGGCACCGAGATATGCCTGCCAGTGATCAGCCCCGCGCAGCGATGCGATCAGGCTGGTGATCCCGGTGGTGACGCTGCTCGGCTCGATCCAATCCAGGAAGGGTGGGCTGTACCGGCCGAGCAGTACCAGCGGCAGCAGCCACCAGGCGCTGGCCAGGATCACCGCCAGGCTGAACCACAGCATCAGCTCCCTGCGCCGGCGGCCGGGCTGGCGGGTGAGCAGCCACAGCGCGGGTGCGGGCAGTACCGCCAGGGTCGCCGAGGCGTTGACGCCACCAGCGAACAACAGGGCGAGCCCGGCAAGCGCCCCGGCGCGCCGGGTGGAACCGCGCTCGGCACCGATCACCAGCGGAATGAGAACCCACGGCAGGACCGCCATCGGCATCAGCTCGGAGGAGATCGAGCCCAGCTCGCTGAGCATCCTCGGAGCCAAGGCATAACTCAGACCCGCGGCGACCTTGGGCCAGAACCCGGTGGCACCCAGCAGCCTGGCCAGCCGCACCATGCCCAGGAAGGCCGCGACCACCAACGCCGACTCCCAGCCGCGCTGCACCACCCAGGCGGGCAGGCCCGCCAGCTTGCCCAGGACGAAGAACGGCCCCATCGGAAAGAGGTAGCCGTACGCCTGGTTCTGCAGCTGGCCAGCGGCTCCCAGCGGATCCCAGAGCGTCAGGGACCGGCGCAGGAACCGCACCGGGTTCACCACCAGGTCCAGCTTGGTGTCCGGAGCCGTCCGGCCGGCACTCTGCAGGAACACGAGCAGGATCAGCCCGAAGCAGAGGGTGATCAGGCGCAATCGCTGGACCGCCAGCGGTGGCGAGGGCGCACGGTCGGGCTGGTCAGCCGCCGCGCCACCCGTTCTTGCCCGCAACGTGGTCGTCATCGCTTGCGCAGCACCATCGCGAGATTCCAGAGTGCCACCTCTCGAAGGACCGGAACCCGGACCAGCCAGGATGCCCACCACGGATGGTAACGAGGAAAGGCGGCTACCAGCTCGGCATCCGGATGGCTGCGGGCCCAGGCCAGCGCCTGGCCGACCCGATAGTCGAACAGCGACTCCCCGAACACGTTCTTCGGCTGGCGGCCGGTCTTACTGACATACCGCCGCCGGGCATACCCGCCACCGAGAAAGTGCCACGGCGCCGTCTCATGCCCTCCCCAGGGCGAGAACCACGGCGTGAAGGAGAGGAAGACCGTGCCACCGGTCTTGGTGACCCGCAGCAACTCATCAGCCATCACCCAAGGCCGTCGGAGGTGTTCCACCACATTGGAGCTGTAGGCCACGTCGACCGACTGGGAACGGATCGGCAACGCCTCACCCGAGGCGCACAGCCCGATGATCTCGGCGGGCTGGTCGGTGGCGATGTCGAGTTCCACTCCGATGTAGCGGGCCCCGGCCTGCTGGAAGGCTCGTCCGAAGTACCCGGGCCCGCCGCCGACATCAAGCACCAGGGCCCCGGGCAACGCGACCCATTCGGCCAGCTGCCGAACCGCGTCCTCAGCCAGGGCTGAATAGAAGTCCGCTGGCCGGGTCTGTTCGACCAGGAACAGCCGGAACAGCCGGATCGAGCGGCTCAGGGTTGCCTGGCGGCCGCTGCGGTGGTGGGGGCGCACCGGCGAACCGTACCTGTCTCACCGGCGCCGCACGAGCCCGAAGCCCGACGGGGGGGTCATGGATCCGCCAATCGCCTTCTCGGCGCTCGGAGCATCGGCTACTCTCCAGTAACTATTCCAAGGTCGGTCGGGGAGCGATGGAGTTCTCAGCGACGCCACGCCGCATCACCTTCCTGGTGTGGCGCGACACTGCCCACCCCGACGGCGGCGGCTCCGAGGTCTACGTCGAGCACATGGCCCGCTGGCTGGCCGGCCGTGGCCACCAGGTGACCATCTGCTGCGCCGCGCACCCCAACGCCCCCGCCGACGAGGTGCGCGACGGCGTCCGGTTCCGCCGCCGCGGCGGCTGGCTCAGCGTCTACCCCCGCGGGCTGGCCTACCTGCTCAGCCCGGCGGGCCGGCGTTGCGACCTCGTCGTCGACGTCCACAACGGCATCCCGTTCGCCGCCCCGCTGGTCCGCCGCCGCCAGCTGCACGTGCTGGTGCACCACGTGCACCGCGAGCAGTGGCAGATCATCTACCCCGGTGTCCGGGGGCGGATCGGCTGGTGGGTGGAATCCTGGCTGGCGCCCCGGCTCTACCGGCGCAACCCCTACATCACGGTCTCGGAGTCCAGCAAGCACGACCTGGCCGGACTGGGCATCGCCGCCGAGCGGATCTCGGTGGTCCGCAACGGGATCGACGTCCCGCACCCGTCCCGGCTGCAGCCGCGCTCGCCGAGCCCGCGGATCTGCGTGCTGGGCCGGCTGGTGCCGCACAAGCAGTTCGAGCACGCCCTGCAGCTGATGGCCAGGCTGCGGGTGAGCATGCCTGAGCTGCGGCTGGACGTGATCGGTTCGGGATGGTGGTCGGCGGAGCTGGTCGCCGCGGCCGAGGAGCTCGGCGTCAGCGACCTGGTCACCTTCCACGGCCACGTCAGCGACACCGAGCGCGACGCCCTGCTCGATGCCAGCTGGCTGATGCTGGTGCCCTCGATCAAGGAGGGCTGGGGCATCGCCATCATGGAGGCGGCCGCGCGGTCGGTGCCGGCCATCGCCTACTCCTTCGCCGGCGGCGTGACCGAGTCGATCGTCGACGGCGAGACCGGCGTCCTGGTGGCCGACCTGGACGAGCTGGTCAGCCAGTGCCAGGCGCTGCTGAGCGACACCGAGGCACGGCTGGCGATGGGAAAGAAGGCTCGGACCCGTGCTCAGAGCTTCGGCTGGCAGCGCTCAGCGGAGGCCTTCGAGCAGCTGCTGATGGACCAGCAGGATCAGCGGTTGCCGTAAGGGATGACCTCGACGGTGTCGACCGGGTTCTTCTTCGGCGCCGCGGTGGTGGACGACACCACTCCCCAGACCGCCGTTCCGGCCAGCAACACGCCAATGACGCCGGCGACCGCGGCCGAGATGAGCTTGCCCACTAGGAACCCTCCGAGCTCGATGTTACCGGCGAGTGTAGCAACCCTGGCCGGGTAGACCGGGCCATCCCGGCAATCGCCACGACGGCGGCTGCCAGGATCAACGCGCTGACCAGGAGGTCCGCCAGCAGCACCGACCAGCGCCGGCCGGCCGGGTCCGCGGCGGCCCGGACCGGCCCGGGAACCCGGTACAGCTCGACGGCGCCGCCGGTCAGCACCGGCTGCAGGCCGGACAGGTCGGGCGCCGCCGGTCCCGGCGTGCCGGACTCCCGCAGCACCCAGCCGATCCCCTGGCCGGCCAACGCCTGCCCCAGCGCCGCCGGAGCGAGCCGGGAGTCCAGCAGCGCGGCCATCCGGCGGGCGACCGGGTCCTCGCCGCCCAGCACGGTGCCCGACACCGCCAACCGGTCATCGACCACCGTCTCGGCGGGCAACCAGCGTGGCGCCGGGTCCAGGACGGTGCGGCCCGGCGCCCAGCCGAAAGCGCGGTAGGAGCCGAACGGCAGCACCAGCACCGCCGAGTCCGAGCCGCGCAGCTGCTCGGCGGCCTGCCGCCACCCCGCCGGGTAGTGCACCGGGGTCAGTGGCGCCTTCAGGGTTGCCGGAGCGTCGGGCAGCAGCACCAGCGGCAGCGCCAGCGCGGCCAGCACCGCCGGCCAGCCCGGCAGCCGGCCGGTGAGCCGGTCGGTGAGCCGCTGCACGGCGGCGCCGGTGCTCAGCACCGCCAGCAGGACGAAGGGCATCAGCCACTTCTGGCCGTCCCGCAGCAGCCCGGCACCGGGCAGCTCCCGCACCGCCCAGCGCAGCAGCGCGTCCAGCCCGGGAACGGTGCCGGCCATCGCCAGCACCAGCCCGGTGAGCCCCAGCAGCACCAGCCGCCGGGTCAGCCCCCGGCCCAGCCGGGCGCGCAGTCCCGGCAGGCCGAACACCAGCGCGGCGAGCACCGCCGCGGTGCCCAGGTAACCGAGCAGGCCGGCGCGACTGGCCGGGGTGACGTCGGAGTTCCAGATGCCGCCGAGTCCCAGCAGGCTCGCCCAGGCGCCACCGGGGCGTTCCGAGCGGGCCGCGAAGGCCGCCACCCCGCGCGGATCGCTGGTGGCACCGGCGGCCGAGGTGAGGGCGGGCACCAGCCAGGGCAGCTGCACCAGGACGGCGGCGGCCAGCACCGGCGCCCACCGGCTCAGCTTGCGGGACCCGGCCACCGCGACCGCCACGCCGGCCCCGATCAGCGCCCCGGTGGGAGTGATCGCGCAGCACGCCAGCCAGCACAGCAGCGGCGCCGCCGGCCGGAGCCAGCCGTCCCGGCCGGCCCAGTGGCCCCAGCTGGCGCCGCGCGGCCCGCGGGCCGGCCGGTCGCGGAAGCGCCCGGCTGCCCGGACCAGCCAGGGCAACGCCCCGTAGGCCCACAGCAAGGCCCACTGCCCGAGCGCCAGCCGCTCGACGACGAACGGGTTCCAGACCGCGAAGCCGGCCACCGCGAGCATCGCGGGCAGCGAGCCGGGCTGCGGGCCGGGCAGTGTGCCGGCCCGCAGCAGCCGGGCGCAGCCGCAGCCGGCCAGCAGTAACGGCACCAGCAGCGCGATCCGGCCCAGCACCGTGCCGTCGATCACCCGGCTCGCCAAGCCCACCACGGCGTCCAGCGGCACCGCCCGGGGCGCGGACGTCCCCAGCCCCAGGGATTGCCGGGTGAGCGGCTGGTGGGGGGTGAAGACCATGTCGTGTCCCAGGCCGTACCCGGCCAGCCGCTGCGGCCACAGCAGCACGATGCTCAATCCGAGCACCCAGCAGTCGGCCAGCAGTACCGATCGGGTTCGCAGGCGCACGCCGCTCCTCTCGCCGGCCGGTCCGGGCCGTTAGGCTCGAACCCGGCTGACGCCGGGTCGTTGCGGGCCGAGCCAGACTGTAACTGTTAACTGTCGAGAAGGGCTGGTGAGCGTGGCCAAGCGGGTGCGGCCATTGCGGGCACTGCCCTTTCCGAGACTGCCCTTTCGAAGGCCTTCCTTTCGAGGACGGCCGTCTCGAGCGCTGCCGGGTCAGCCACTGCCGGGTCAGCCACTGCCAGTACAGCCACTGCCAGTACAGCCACTGCCGGGTCAGCCGTCGGTCACCGATGCCGATCCGGCACACCCGGAGGCAGCCGCCGAGCCGGGCTCCCCGCTGGCTCGCGGCCTGCTCGGGGTGACCGTGGCCGGCTGGCTGGGCAACGCGCTGAGCTACCTGCTGCTGCTGGCCGCCGCCCGCCGGCTGGGCACCGCCGACTACGCCGAGCTGGTCACGCTGCTCAACCTGTTGCTGATCGGTTCGGTGCCCTCGTTCGCGCTGCAGGCGGTCGCCGCTCGCCGGGTCGCCACCGGCTCGGCGGACGGCCTGCTCGAAGCCGGCGCCGTGATCGGGCTGGCGGCGGCGTTGCTGATCGCTGCCCTGTCCCCGGCGCTGGTGGCCTTCCTGCACCTGCCGGGGCTGACCGGTCCGCTGCTGGTGGCACTGTCCATGCCTGGAACCGCCGTGCAGGGACTGTGCCAGGGCGTCTGGCAGGGCGAGCAGCGGCTGACCGGACTTGCCGTGGCCACCTTCGTCGGGACCGCCGGACGATCCGGAGCGGGCCTGATCGGGCTGCTGGCCGGCGGCACCAGCACCTGGGCCGTCGCCGCCCTGGCGGTCGGGGTGAGCGTGCCGGCCGCCGGCTGCGTGCTGGCGCTGCCGGAGCTGCGCCGTGACGGGCGGCACGCGCTGCTGTCACTGGTCGCCGAGGCCGGCCATGCCTCGCACGCCTACGGGGTGTTCCTGCTGCTCAGTGTCAGCGACGTGCTGCTGGCCCGGCACGTGCTCAGCACCTCGGCCGCTGCCGTCTATGCCGCGGGCTCAGTGCTGACCAAGGCCAGCCTGTGGTTTCCGCAGTCGGTGGCCAACGTGCTGTTCGCGTCACTGACCGACGAGGACCGCCACCACCGGGTCTTCGCCCGGGCAGCCGCCGGGCTCGCCGCCCTGGGGCTGGTCGTGGTCACCGGCACCTGGCTGCTCAGCGCCCTGGTGACCGAGGTGGTCGGCGGCGGCCGGTATCCGCAACTGCGCGGCGATGCCTGGCTGTTCGCGCTGCTCGGCTGCTGCCTGGCCGTCCTGCAGTTCACCCTGGTCGCGGGGCTCGCCGTGCGCAGCCTGGCGGTCACCGTCCTGATCTGGGCCACCGTGGCCGGTGAGGCGGTGCTGGCGCTGAACCTGGGCCCGCACCCGTCGGTGCGGCTGGTGATCGGGCTGATGGCGGGACTGAACCTGCTGACAGCGACGGCCGGGGTGCTGTTGCGGCTGGCGCCCGGCTACCGGCGCGGACGGCGCGGGCCCGGGCGGCAGCCGGCAGCCGCGGCTCAGCTGGATTCAGCGACCGGCCACTGACCCGGCTGGTAGGCCGGGTCGACGCCCTCGCCGAGCTGGCCGGCCGAACCGGACGGGCTCGGAAAGATCGAGTGCCGCACCCAACCGTCCAGGACGTTGATCAGACCCAGCCGCTGGCCGTCGGAGAACCTGCAGTGCCCGGCGCCGTAGGGGGCCTTCTCGGTCTCGGAGTAGGTCTTGGGCGGCGCGATGTAGAACTGCACCAGCTTGGCCGAGCGCTTCGCGGCTGCCGCCCGGGCCGCGAACACGGTCTCGTTCTGCACCAGCACCAACGGGTCCTGCTCGGTGTGCATGGTCACCGTCGGGGCCGTCAGCTTGCCGGTCGGGTCACCGAGCTTCTCGAAGGCGGAGCGGGCGGTGGCGTCAGCGGTGATCGTCGACTCGGCTGCCAGCTGCTGCTGCAGCTTGTCGACGTTCCCGCCGACCGTGCTGATCAGGCTGGCCTCGGCGGTGTCGATCCGGCTGGCGTAGTCGGCGTTGGAGTTGTCCGAGGGATTTCCGCCGATCCGCTGCTCCAGCTCGTAGCGGCCGCTGGTGCCGAACGCCAGCGCGGTCAGTACCGCCTCGACCCGGGCCTTGACCTGGGACGGCAGGTCATGGCCGTCATAGGTCTGGGTCGCGGTCGGGGCGTCCACCAGCGAGCCGATGAACAGTGCCTTGGCGGTACCGCCACCGGCCACGTCGGCAGCAGCGGTCTGCACCGCCGCGGACGCGTGCTGCCAGTTGGCGCTGGCGTCCTCCTGACTCGTGTAGCCGGTCAGCTTCAGCTGCGGGTCGATGAGGGCCTTGACCGCGAAGGCGACGTCCAGGGCGGCGTCGAAGTTGTAGTTGGGCCCGGCCAGCACGCCGCACATCGGGGCGGCGCCGTCCACCCAGTCCGGATGGGCCTCGGCAAGCAGCTCGGTGACCAGCCCTCCCAGCGAATCACCCCACACATAGGTCCGCTTCGGGGTGCCGACCAGCTTCACGAACTGGGCGTGCAGGTCGGTGCCGGCCTTCACCCCGTCGGCCGCGGCCCAGCCGTTGGACTTGTAGGAGGATCCCGCCAGCGCGTAACCGGCCTCGAGCAGGTTGATGCTCAGCGGGTCCGAGCCGGTGCCGTCATTGTCGGTGGAACTGACCTGGGCATTGGTGTTCACCGGGTCGAAGTTCGGCGGCGCGGGGGCGGCGAACCGGTAGCCGTGCGAGTACAGCAGCAAGGTGCCGTTCCATTTCGCCGGCAGCTTGATGGCGTACTTGGCGCCGTCGAGCTCGCCGGTGCACTCGGAGGCGCAGTCGGTCATCTTGACGTTGCTGTCGGTCGAGCGCACGTTCTGCTGCCGGTCCGACAGCGCCGTGGAGGCGTCGCCGCAACCGGACAGCAGCAACGCCAGGGCGGCACCGGAGGCCACGACCGCGCCGCCGCGAGTGAGAGGGGGTACAGGCATGCCGGTTATCCAACACCACTGGCAGCCGACAGAGACACGCAATACCGGCACGTGGCTACATCGTGATCTGTCCTGCCGTACTGTCCAGCGGTGCCCACCCCACCGCAGCAGCCCGCCATGCCGGGCCACCCGGAGTTCCAGACGGCGTTCGGCCAGGCCCGCGAGATCGGCGGCTGGCTGACCGAGGCCCAGGCCCGGGCCTTGTGGGACGAGGCGCGCCAGGTACCCGACGGTGGGCTGATCGTGGAGATCGGCAGCCACCAGGGCCGCTCCACGGTGGTGCTGGCCGCCGCCGCGCCGCAGGCGAAGGTGGTCGCCGTCGATCCGTTCGTCGGCGGGGCGATGTTCGGCGGCCTGGCGACCCGGGAGAAGTTCCTGGCGAACCTGGTACGCGCGGAGCTGGTGGAACGGGTCGACCTGCGGCAGGCCAAGAGCACCGAGCTCCGGCCGTCCTGGACGGAGCCGATCAGCTTCCTCTACATCGACGGCAAGCACGACTACTGGACGCTGTCGGACGATCTGCGGTGGACGGAGTTCCTGCCCGAGGGCGCTCGGGTCTGCATCCACGACGCCTACTCCTCGATCGGCGTCACACTGGGGCTGTTGCGGCACGTGCTGCCCAGCCGGCGGCTGCGCTACCTGGACCGGACCGGTTCGCTGGCCCGGTTCGAGATCGCGGCGGCAGCCGCTCCGGTGTCGGCGGCCGACCGGCTGCGGATCCTGGCCGAGCTGCCGTGGTGGCTGCGCAACGTGGGCATCAAGGTGCTGCTGCGGCTGCGGCTCTACCCGCTGGCCCGGCTGGCCGGCCACCACGACCGGGCCGACCCGTACTGAGCCGACCCGTACTGAGCCGATTCACCGAGCCCGATCCCCCGTACTGAGCAAGTGCGCTCAGTGCGCGGCGGCATCCCAGTTCGGGCCCACCCCGACGCTGACGTCAAGTTCCACGGTGAGCTTCACCGCGCCCGCCATCTCGCGTCGTACCAGGGCCTCGACCTCGTCCCGCTCGCCGGTGGCGATCTCGAGGACCAGCTCGTCGTGCACCTGCAGCAGCAGCCGCGAGGACAGCCCGGCGTCGGCCAGCGAGCGCCGCACCCCCAGCATCGCCACCTTGATGATGTCGGCGGCGCTGCCCTGGATCGGGGCGTTGAGCGCCATCCGCTCGGCCATCTCACGGCGCTGCCGGTTGTCGGAGTTCAGGTCGGGCAGGTAACGCCGGCGTCCCATGATCGTCTCGGTGTAGCCGGTCCGGCGCGCCTCGTCGACCACCGAGTAGAGGTAGTCCCGAACGCCGCCGAACCGCGCGAAGTATGCCTCCATCTGGCCCTTGGCCTCGTCCGGGGTGATCTTGAGCTGCTGCGCCAGGCCGTAGGCCGACAGGCCGTAGGCCAGGCCGTAGCTCATCGCCTTCACCCGGCGGCGCAGGTCGGCGTCGACCGCCTCGGGCGGCACGTCGAAGGCGCGGGCGGCCACGAAGGTGTGCAGGTCCTCGCCGGAGCTGAACGCCTCGATCAGGCCGGCGTCACACGACAGGTGCGCCATGATGCGCATCTCGATCTGGCTGTAGTCGGCGGTCATCAGCGACTCGAACGCGCCGGGAGGGCGCTGCGCGACGATGAAGGCCTGCCGGATCCGGCGGCCCTCGGCAGTGCGGACCGGGATGTTCTGCAGGTTCGGGTCGACGCTGGACAGCCGGCCGGTGGCCGCGATCGTCTGGTTGAAGGTCGTGTGCACCCGGCCCAGCTCGTCGATCATCGGCAGCAGTGAGTCGACCACCGACTTCAACCTGGTGACCTCACGGTGGCGCAGCAGGAAGGGCAGCAGCGGGTTGTCGCTGGCCTCCGCCAGCCAGGCCAGGGCATCGGCGTCGGTGGTGTAGCCGGTCTTGGTCCGCTTCGTCTTGGGCAGGTTCAGCTCGTCGAACAGGATCTGCTGCAACTGCTTGGGCGAGCCGAGGTTGAACCGGCGGCCGACGAGCGCGTGCGCCTCGGCCTCCACGTCCTGAACGGCGGCGCCGAGTTCGGACTGCAGCTCGGTGAGGTGGTCGACGTCGACGGCGATTCCGGTCGCTTCGATGTCGGCCAGTACGAACGTCAACGGCAGCTCCAGGTCGCGCAGCAGGGCGACACCGCCCCGGTTGGCCAGCTCCGCGTCGAGCGCGTCCGCCAGGTCCCGGATCGCCGAGGCCCGGACCGCTTCGGCCTGCGCCCGGGCGTTGTCGGACTCCTCCAGCCCGCCGTCGAGGGTCAGCTGGCCGGTCTCGGGACCTGACTCGTCGCGCAGCTCGCGCTTGAGGTAGCGCAACGCCAGGTCGGCCAGGTCGAAGGCACGCTGGCCCGGCTGCACCAGGTAGGCGGCCAGTTGGGTGTCCGACGTGACGCCGGCCAGCCGCCAGCCCTGCTGGGCCAGCGCCAGCACCGGGCCCTTGATGTCATGGCAGGCCTTCGGACGCTCCGGGTCGGCCAGCCAGCCGGCCAGTGCCTTGTCGTCTGACTCGGTCAGCTCGGCGGCCTCGACCCAGCCGGCGGCGCCGTCGGCGCAGGCCAGCGTCACCGAGTTCAGGGTGCCGGTCCCCCGGCCCCAGGTGCCGCCGAAGGACAGCCCGACCCGGCGGCCGTCAGCGGCGTGCGCGGCGAGGAAGCCGGCCACCGCGTCCGGCCCCAACCGTTCCACGTTGACGTCGAAGCCCTCCGACGCCTCCGGCTCGGGAGCGGACAGGGTGGCGAACAGGCGCTCGCGCAGCACCCGGAACTCCAGGTTGTCGAACAGCTGGTGCACCTCGTCGCGGTCCCACTGCTGGCGGCTGAGCTCGCTGACGCCCAGGTCGAGGTCGAGGTCGCGCACCAGCCTGGTCAGCTTGGCATTGCGCAGCACCGACCCGAGGTTCTCCCGGAGCGCGTCGCCGACCTTGCCCTTGACCTCGTCGACCCGCTGCACCAGATCCTCCAGCG
This sequence comes from Jatrophihabitans sp., assembly GCF_036389215.1. Taxonomy (GTDB): domain Bacteria; phylum Actinomycetota; class Actinomycetes; order Mycobacteriales; family Jatrophihabitantaceae; genus Jatrophihabitans_A. The sequence goes on along the minus strand of NZ_DASVQG010000151.1, from coordinate 22,287 downwards.
AGCCGAAGTCCCTGATCCACTTGGCGGCGGTCTTCTCCCCCACTCCGGCGATGCCGGGCAGGTTGTCGCTGGGGTCGCCCCGCAGCGCGGCGAAGTCGGGGTACTGGACCGGGCTCAGGTCGTACTTGGCCTGCACCTCCTCCGGGGTGAACCGGGTGAGCTCGGAGACGCCCTTCCTCGGGTACAGCACGGTGACCTGGGGATTGACCAGCTGCAGCGCGTCCCGGTCACCGGTGCAGATGAGCACCTGCATGCCGTGCTGGGCGGCCTCCTCGGTGAGGGTGGCGATCACGTCGTCGGCCTCGTAGCCGGGCACCGACAGCATCGGGATGCGCAGGGCCGTCAGCACCTCCTGGATCAGCGAGACCTGTCCCTGGAACGGCTGGGGGGTGCTGGTCCGGTTGGCCTTGTACTCGGGATAGGACTCGCTGCGAAAGGTCTGCCGGCTGACGTCGAAGGCGACCGCGAGGTGGGTGGGCTGCTCGTCGCGGAGCAGGTTGATCAGCATCGAGGTGAAGCCGAACACCGCGTTGGTGGGCTGGCCGGCCTTGGTGTTGAAGTTCTCGACCGGCAGCGCGTAGAAGGCCCGGTAGGCGATCGAATGGCCGTCGACGAGGAGCAGTTTGGGCGCGGTGTCGATAGCGGTGTCAGTGGCTGTCACGGTGGCTCAGTCTAGGCCCAGGGTCAGACAGCTCCGCCTGCGCTCAGGTGGTGCTGGACAGGCCGGCATGGTGGGCCGGCCGGATGGCACAGGTCAGCCGCGCGGTGCAGGTCCGGCGGCCCTTCTCATCCGTGATCACGATCTCGAACATCGAGAGGGTGCGCCCGACGTGGATCGGTGTGCAGACGGCGGTGACCACGCCCTGGCTGGCCGAGCGGCTGTGGCTGCAGCTGAGTTCGATGCCGACCGCGATGTGGTCCGGCCCGGCCAGCAGCGCCGCCGAGTACGAGCCGACGGTCTCGGCCAGGACCGCCGACGCGCCGCCGTGCAACAGCCCGTACGGCTGGCGGTTACCGGTCACCGGCATCGTCGCGACGAGGTGGTTCGGGTCGTTGTCGACGATCTCGATGCCCATCCGGTCGGCAAGTTGCTCGCCGGTGCCGTCCCAGCGTGCGCGCAGATCGTCCAGAATGGCCTGTTGTGCCGGTGTGATCATGCCCCTCTGCCTACCACACGGCTCGGGATCACCCCGCGCACGGTGCGGCGGCGGCGCAGCGCGACCCGGTCCATGGTGTCGATGATTCCCAGGCTGCGGCGCAGTGCGGCGACCGAGGCGATCCGGCGGACCACCAGCGGCGCGAAGCCCAACCGGGCCAGGTAACGGTTGGCGTCGCGGGCACCGGCCTGCACCCCGACCACCAGATGGCTGATCTCGCGGTCCTCGGCGTGCCGGACCGCTCCGGTGAGCAGCGCCCGGCCGGCACCGCGCCTGCGGAAGGAGGGCGCGACCAGGAGGTGGGAGATGTAGAGCGTGTTGGTGGGCGCCAGCACCCCGATGTGCTCCTCGAGCAGCACCGCGAAGCCGACCAGTTGCTGGCTGGCCTCGTCGACCGCGACCAGCACCAACCGGTCAAGGTCGGACAGCAGCGAGCGGTAACGGTCGGCGAGGGAGTTCGGATCCCCCTTGCGGGCCCGGCGCCCGATGTGCTCGGTGACGCCGTTGTCGACGGTGAGGGAGATCAATTCGTTGACGTCGGAGGTCACGGCCGGCCTGACCCGCAGGTTGCCCTTCGACACATCCGCTCCCGACTTCGACGTGATTACCGACGTGGGGCCGGCTTGTTCAGTTGTCCGACCCAAGAACGCACCCTAGCGTGCGCGAGCCCAGCACGACAGGGCAATACCGGGTATTGCCCGCTACGAAACTGCCTGTCACCGAGGGCGTTACCGACGGTGATCAGACCAGTCTGTGAGCAGCCACTAGCGGCCTGCCGAGTGGTGGTAGCGGGTGATTATGACGGACGGTTCAGCCCGGGTCTAGACCGCGATCTCCTCACCGAGGTAGGCGGCCCGCACCCGGTCGTCGGCCAGCAACTCGTGGCCGGTGCCGGTGAGCACGATCTCACCGGTCTCCAGGACGTAGCCGCGGTTGGCCAGCGCCAGCGCCTGCGCCGCGTTCTGCTCGACGATCAACACCGTCACCCCGCTGGTGTTGATCTCGCGGACGATGTCGAAGATCTGCTTCACGATCAGCGGGGCCAGGCCCATCGAGGGCTCGTCCAGCAGCAGCAGCCGGGGCTTGCCCATCAACGCGCGGCCGATCGCCAGCATCTGCTGCTCACCGCCGGACAGCGTGCCGGCCTGCTGCTTGATCCGCTCGCGCAGCCGCGGGAAGAGTTCCAGGACGTGCTCGAGCAGCTGCAGGTCCGGCCGCTTGAACCGGAACGCGCCCATCTCCAGGTTCTCGTGCACCGTCATCCGCGGGAAGACCCGGCGGCCCTCGGGCACGTGGCAGATTCCCATGCTGATCAGCCGGTGGGCGGGTATGCCGTCGATCCGCTCGCCGTCGAACACGATCTGCCCGATCGCCGGTTGCAGCATGCCCGACACCGTCTTCTGGGTGGTCGTCTTGCCGGCCCCGTTGGCGCCGAGCAGGGCGACCACCTCGCCCTCGTGGACTTCGAAGCTGACGCCCTTGAGCGCCCTGATCGCGCCGTAGCGCACCTCGATGTCCTCGACCTGCAGCAGCGCCTCGCTCATCTGGGCGTCCCTCCGTCGTGTTCGGTGGCCCCGTGCTCAGCCTCGCTCGACTGCCCGACCAGCTCGTCCAGCGATACCCCGGTGTCGATCCGGTGCAGTTCGGGCTGGCTCAGGTCGAGGTCGGCGACCTCGTCGGCCGGCGTCCCCAGGTAGGCCGCGACCACCTCCGGGTTGCGCTGGATCTGCTCAGGGGTGCCCTCGGCGATCTTCTGCCCGAAGTTGAGCACGATGATCCGGTGCGCGATCGACATCACCAGCTTCATGTCGTGTTCGATCAGCAGCACGCTGACACCGTCGTCGACGTTGATGCTCTGGATCAGGGTCGCCAGCTCGCGCTTCTCCACCGGGTTGGTACCGGCGGCCGGCTCGTCCAGCAGGATCACCCCGGGCGAGGTCCCGAGTGCCCGGGCGATCTCGAGCCGGCGCTGCTCGCCGTAGGCCAGCGAGCCCGCGATGTCGTTGGCCCGCCGTTCCAGGCCGACCCGGTGCAGCAGCTGGTACGCGGCCTCGGTGCTCTCCCGCTCCTCCCGGCGCTGGCGCGGCAGCCCCAGCATCGCTGAGATCGGCCCGGCCTTCTGGCGGGTCTCGATGCCGACCTTGACGTTCTCCAGCGCGGTCAGCGCCGGGAACAGCCGGATGTTCTGGAAGGTGCGGGCCACTCCCAGCCGGTTCACCACGTGCGTCTTCAGACCGATCACGCTGGTCGGTGAGTCACCGGCCCGGGCCCGGACCTCGATGCTGCCCTCCTGCGGTGTGTAGACACCGGTCAGGGAGTTGAACAGCGAGGTCTTGCCCGCCCCGTTCGGCCCGATCACGGCCAGGATCTCGCCGCGGTACATCTGCAGCGAGACGTTGTTGAGGCTGGTGACGCCACCGAAGCGCAGCGTCACGTCCCGGACGTCGAAGACCGTGTCCCCGCCGCCGGTGATCGGATGCTCGGAGGTGGCCGAGTCGTTCAGCGTGGAGGTCATCTCACATCCCCTCCCCGGCCGGCACAGCCACCGGTTCCAGCCTGGTGCTCCTGGGTTGCAGCCCGGCCAGCTCCACCGCCCGGCGCCGGGCCGGCAGCAGGCCGCCGGGACGGAAGATCATCATGGCCAGCACCACGGCGCCGATCCACATCTGCCGGTCCGCCGCGGGCACCTGGTCCTTGAGGAACTCCGGCATCCAGGTCAGCAGCGCCGCGCCCGCGATGGCGCCGGGCAGCGAGCCCATGCCGCCGAAGACCACGTAGGCCACCACCAGGATCGAGTTGTTCAGCACGAAGTTGTCCGGGGTGAAGAACCCGACCTGGCTGGCGAAGAACACCCCGGCCACGCCGGAGGTCGAGGCGCCGATCGCGAAGGCCAGCAGCTTGACCCGGAAGGTGTTGATCCCGGTTGCCTGCGCGGCCACCTCGTCCTCGCGGATCGCGGCCCAGGACCGGCCGATCCGGGAGTCCTCCAGCCGCCGGAACGCCAGCAGCACCACCAACACGAACACCAGCAGCAGGTACCAGTACTGCAACTGGTTCAGGCCCCAGGTGATCGACACCGGCCCCAGGTCGATGACCGGGTGCGGCACCTGGGTCGACGGGCCCTGGCTGCCGTTGGTCACCTGGTCGGCGTTGACGGCGACGATCCGGATGATCTCACCGAAGCCGAGGGTCACGATCGCCAGGTAGTCACCGCGCAACCTCAGCGTCGGCGCGCCCAGCGCGAGACCGGCCAGCAGGCAGATCAGCACCGCGAACGGGATCGCCAGCAGCGGGCTCATCTGCAGCCAGGACGGCGGCTTCACCGGCAGCGAGCCCACCAGGTAGGCGGTGGTGTAGGAGCCGATGGCGTAGAAGGCGATGAACCCGAGGTCCAGCAGGCCGGCCCAGCCGACCACCACGTTCAGGCCGACCGCCAGCAGCACGTAGATGCCGATCTCGGACACCAGCACCGACTGCCAGAAGCCGTTGGCGGTCGGCGGGTAGAACAGGGCCACCGCGATCGCGATCATGATGCCGCTGCGCGCCGCGCCCGGTGCGGTGAGGAAGGCCGAGCTTGCCGACCGGCCGGAGGCCACCGCGTCGGAATCGGTCTCGGCCGTGCGCTCGGCGTAGCGCGGGGCGATGGCGGCGATGTAACCGCCGGAGCCGATCAGGAACAGTGCCGCGCAGGCCATCCAGCCGCCCGCGCCGAGGTTCTGCCACGGCCCGGTGGCCGCGTCCTGGCCCTTGTCGGCGCCGAGGTCGCTGATCCGGTACAGGGTCAGCACGGTCAGCAGCACGCCCAGCCAGCCCACCGCGGCGCCGGCCCAGCCCAGCGGCCGGATCCGCCGGTAGCTGGCGACCCCGCTGAGCACCACGCTGACCGCGAGCAGTGCCCAGCCGAGCCACGCCAGGTACTGCACGGCTATGGGTGCCAACCCGGTTCCCCGGAACCGGGAGCGGGTGTCGGCCAGGGTGGAGTTCAGGTTCGCCGGTGAGAACCAGGTCGAGGAAGCCATCGCGATGATGCCGAGCACCGCGCCGATGACCACCAGCGGCAGGCCCGGACGCCAGCCGAGCGCCCGGTTGACCGCCAGCCGGGTGTTGGCCACCTGCTGGTGCGACATCGCCGTCACCAGGCCCGCGACCAGAAGTACCAGGTACCCGATGATGCAGACGTACACGCCCAGCGAGTGGTCCGGGCCCAGGTACCGGGCCTTGTCCGCCACGGCGGCGTGCGCGAGGTAGGCGATCACGGCGGCGACGACGCTGAGCGCCGCGGCGGCCCAGCCGAAGTTGCGCAGCCCGCCGATGACCGCGGTGCCGACCAGCAGGATGATCACGACCAGCTGCGCCCAGCACAGCCCACCGAAGAAGGCCGAGGCCACCGGCGATATGCCGTTGGTGTCGGCCACCGCGCTGGCCACGGTGCCGAACTTGGCGTCGCCGAGCTGATCGGCCCAGTGCATCAGGGTCTGGGACGCGATCACCGTCAGGGTGCCGGCCGCCAGTGGCCAGACGCCCGGCCGGGTCAGGTACGGAATCACCTTCGGCCAGAACGTCATCGCCAGGAACACGACCACGCCGAGCGCCAGGAACACCAGCACCCGGGGTCTGAAGATCGACTGGTTGATGGCGAACCAGAAGTCGCCGAAGTTGCCTTCCTGGGGCCCCCACATCAGGGCTACCACCAGGGCACCGCCCAGGCACGCCAACAACCTGCCCAGCAGGTCCGACGGGCGGGTCATGCCGCACGCCCCAGGCGCTCGCCGAGGATGCCGGTCGGCCGGAACATCAGGACCAGCACGAGTACCACGAATGCCACCACGTCAGTCCACCTCGTATCGATGTTGACCACCGGCACCAGGTTCTCGACGATACCCAGCAGCAGGCCACCGATCATGGCCCCCCGGATATTGCCGATCCCGCCTAGGACGGCGGCGGCGAATGCCTTGACGCCCGGGATGAACCCCATCGTGTTGCCGAAGCTGAAGTTCAGCCCGAACAGGAAGCCGGCGGCGCCGCCGAGCAGGCCGCCGATGACGAAGGTGCGCGAGATGGTCTTGTCGATGTCGATGCCCATCAGCGCCGCGGTCGGGGCGTCCTCGGAGATCGCCCGGATGCTGCGACCGAGCTTGGTGACCGAGACCAGCCGGTCGAGGAAGATCATCATGGCCACCGCGGAGACGATGATGACCAGTTGCAGGATTCGGACCTCGGCGCCGAAAGGCTTGAACACCACGGCGTTCTGTTCCCAGAATGCCGGGAAGCTGTTGGAGGTCAACCGGCCGAACAGCTTGCCGGCCAGTTGGGAGAGGAAGAACGACGCCCCGATCGCGCTGATCAGGAACGCCAGCTTCGGTGCGCCCCGCTTGCGCAGCGGCCGGTACGCCACCCGCTCCAGCCCCCAGGCGATGACCGCGGCGGTGAGCGCACCGGACACGATTCCCGCGATCAGGATGAACGGCACCGCCCAGGACGGGGTTGCCTTGCCGTCGCCCACGAGCAGATGGACGATCGCGTAACTGCCGAAGGCGCCCGACATGAACACCTCGCTGTGCGCGAAGTTGATCAGTTGCAGCACTCCGTACACCAGCGTGTAGCCCAGCGCGATGAGGGCGTACATCGATCCGCGGGTGAGTCCGAGGATCAGGTAGTTCATGAAGTCGGTCACGCTTCATACCTTCCGACAGGACGACGGGACGAATCGTGCGAACTCACAGATGAGGGGCGCGCCTTCCGGCAGGGCCGGAACTCTCGCGCCCCTCATCCGGGGTCACTGCTTCACAGGGCTAGCTGGTTCAGGGCTGGTCCTGGATCTTGCCGAGCATGACGATCTTGCCTTCCTTCTGCTGGTACAGGTTCACCGTCGCGTTGGCAACCTCGCCGTTGGGGGCGAACTTGACCTGGGTGGTGATGCCCTTGTAGTCGAGGGCGTTGATGGCCTCGGCCACGCTCTGCCGGGTCGGGGTACCCTTGGCCGCCGCGGCCTTGATCGCCTCGATCATCGCGTTGGTGGCGTCGAAGCACTCCGGGGAGTAGGTCGAGGGCGGGGTGTTGAACTTCTTCTGGTAGGCGTCGGCGAAGTCCTTGGCCTCGGGAGCGGTGGTGGCGTCCTGGCAGCCGCAGGAGAAGTACCAGCCGTTACCGGCAGCGCCGGCGCCGCTGGTGAACACCGAGGACTTGCCACCGTTGCCGGTCATCTTCAGGCCCTTGAAGCCGGAAGCGACCAGGGCCTTGGCGAACAGCGCCGCCTGAGCGTCGTAACCACCGTAGAACAGCGCCTGGGCACCGGAGGCGGTCACCTTCTGGGCGATCGCGCCGTAGTCCTGGGTGTTCTGCGGAACACTCTGGCGGATCACGGTGCTGCCCTTGGCCTTGATCTCCTTGTCGACGACGTCGCCGACACCCTTGCCGTAGGTGGTGGTGTCATCGACGACGAAGATCTTCTTGAACTTCTTGGCCAGCCAGTCCGCGGCCTGGGTGCCTTCCACGCCGTCAGTCGGGACGACCCGGTGGAAGGTGGTGAAGCCGGAGGAGGTCAGGGTGGCGTTGGTGGCCGAGCCGCTGATCATGCCCATGTTGGCGGCGGCGTAGGTCTTGCCGGTGGCCGAGGTGGGGCCGGAGAAGGCCGGGCCGATCACGCCGAGGATTGCGGGATCCTGGAGCAACTTCGCGGCGGCGGCAGGAGCCTTCGCGGCGTCACCACCGTCATCGGACTCCACCAGCACCAGCTTGAAGCCGAGATCGCCCTTGGCATTGGCCTGCTCGACCGCCAGCTTCGAGCCGTTGATCTCGTTGATGCCGAGCTGCTGGTTGTCACCCGACAGCGGGCCCTGCCAGCCGATCTTGTACGTCTTGTTGGCGTTGTTGTTGCTGGCCGAGCCACTGCCACCGTTGCCGATGCCGTTGCCGCTCTTGTTGTCATTGCTGTCGTTGGAGCAGGCACTGAGTGCCATGACCCCCACTACGCCGATAACGGCGACCTTCGCCAGGGAACTGGTCCGCACTGACGTCTCCTCCTCATTCCTCGTGCCTCGATTAGGCCGTGATGTGTTCGTCTGGACCTTTCGAACCCGAATACAACGCCAGGCGCGCTGTGGTAGTACAGGCCCGTGACGCTGCACGCTAGCCTGAGTTTTATCGCCGATGGATGGCATCGGGATTAACAGCGGTAGGTCGTAATCAAATCGCGTCCCGGCGGGTTCCAGCATTCAACGAAACTTCGGACATTCGCCACGGGCCCCTGACAGACCGGCCATACGCCAACCGCCGCGCCGGTCAGCGGTGCCCGGTCTCGGTCAGTACCACTTCCGCGACGGTGCGCATCGAGGTGCGCTTGTCCATCGCGGCCCGCTGGATCCAGCGGAAGGCCTCCGGCTCGGACAGCCGGTGCTCGGCCATCAGGACGCCCTTGGCCCGCTCGATCAGCTTGCGCGCCTCCAGCCGGTCCTGCAGCCCGGAAACCTCGGCCTCCAGGGCCTTGATCTCGGCGAACCGGCTGGTGGCCATCTCGATCGCGGGCAGCAGGTCGCGCTTGTGGAAGGGCTTGACCAGGTAGGCCATCGCCCCGGCGTCGCGGGCCCGCTCGATCAGGTCGCGCTGGCTGAAGGCGGTGAGGATGACCACCGGGGCGATCCGGGCGGCGGCGATCTGGCCGGCGGCGGTGATGCCGTCCATCTTCGGCATCTTGACGTCGCAGATCACCACGTCCGGACGCAGTTCGGTGGCCAGCTGCACCGCCTTCTCGCCGTCGGCGGCCTCCCCGACGACGTCGAAGCCCTCTTCCTGCAGCATCTCGCGCAGGTCGAGCCGGATCAGCGCCTCGTCCTCGGCGATCAGCACCCGGCGGGCGCCGGGCTGTTCACGCGGTGGTGCCTGCTCGCTCACGACAAACGTCCAACCTTCCCACCGGTTCGCCCCAGGCAGCCGCCGCCGCGGCTGCACAGTGCTGAGCCTATCCGGCTAGACTTCCGTCCGGCTCAAGCCCCTGTGATGGAATGGCAGACATGGTGGACTCAAAATCCATTGCCGCAAGGCGTGTGGGTTCAAATCCCACCGGGGGCACCGATCCGCGGCCCGGTTCAGGTCGCCGCAGCAGGTCTGGCCGGGTACCCGCCCGGTGACCGGGCACATGAGCCCGGAGCAGTTCCGCCGGCACGGCCGCGAGGTGATCGACTGGATCGCCGACTACTACGAGCGGCTGGAATCCCTGCCGGTGCTTTCCCGGGTCGCCCCGGGTGAGGTCCGCGGCGGGCTGCCCGCCGAGCCGCCGGCGGTGGGCCAGGGCTTCGACGGGGTGCTTGCCGACCTGGACCGGGTGATCGTGCCGGGGCTGACGCACTGGCAGCACCCGTCCTTCTTCGCCTTCTTCCCGGCCAGCGCCACCGGCCCCTCGATCCTGGGAGACCTGCTGGCCTCCGGCCTGGGTGTGCAGGGCATGCTGTGGGCGACCTCGCCGGCCGCCACCGAGCTCGAGACCCAGATGATGGACTGGCTGGCGCAGCTCCTGGACCTCCCGGCGGGCTTCCGGTCGGACTCGGCCGGCGGCGGCGTTCTCCAGCACTCGGCCTCCGATGCCGCGCTGGTCGCCCTGGTGGCCGCCCTGCACCGGGTCAGCGGCGGCGCCACCGAGACCGCGGGGGTCGCGACCGGGCAGTTCTGCGTCTACACCTCCGGCCAGACCCATTCCTCGGTCGAGAAGGCCTGCCGGATCGCCGGCATCGGCACCGCGGCGCTGCGCAAGCTCGACGTCGACCCGCACACCCAGGCCGCCCGGCCGGCCCACCTGGCCGAGCTGCTGGCCGCCGACGTCGCGGCCGGCCGGACACCGGCGCTGGTGGTGGCCTCGGTCGGAGCCACCGGCACCGGCGCGCTGGACCCGGTCGCCGAACTGGCGGAGTTGGCGCACCGCTACGGCGCCTGGCTGCACGTCGACGCGGCCTGGGCCGGGGTGGCCGCGGTCTGTGCGGAGCTGCGCTGGATCAACGCCGGCGTCGAACAGGCCGATTCCTACTGCACAAACCCGCACAAGTGGCTGCTGACCAACTTCGACTGCACCGCGTTCTGGGTCGCCGACCGGGCCGCCCTGATCGGGGCGTTGTCGATCCTGCCGGAATACCTGCGCAACACCGCCACCGAGTCCGGAGAGGTGTTCGACTACCGCGACTGGCAGGTTCCGCTCGGCCGGCGGTTCCGCGCGCTGAAGCTCTGGACGGTGCTGCGCTGGTACGGCGCGGAGGGCCTGCAGGCCCACATCCGCGGCCACGTGGAGCTGGCGCGGGAGTTCGCGTCCTGGGTGGCGGCCGACGACCGGTTCGAGCTGCTGGCCCCGCACCCGCTGGCGCTGGTCACCTTCACGTTGCGCGCCGGTGACGATGCCGACAGCGCCACCCGGGAGCTGCTGGCGGCGGTGAACGCCTCCGGCGCGGCGTACCTGACCCACACCCTGGTCAACGGACGGTTCGCGATCCGGATGGCGATCGGCTCGGTGCTCACCGAGCGCCGGCACGTCCGGGCGGCCTGGCAGTTGATCTGCGAGCAGCTGCCCGAGGCCTGAGAAATCGCTGCGAACAGGGCCGGGAGTGGTCCTCCCGCAGCCGCCCCATAGTGTTGGTTCACGCCGACCCGCGAGTCCAGGCCGCCGTCCCGAAGGGGTGACGCTGCGGCAGCGACCGACCGTCCAGTTCCACCTGAGAGGACATCCGCCATGGTGACCCCCGAGATCATCGCCGTCCGCGAGAAGACGCTTGCCGCACACCTGGATGGCGAGAGCCGCAAGGATGTCGACGCGGTCCTGGCCACCTTCAGCGGCGTGCCCCGGTACGAGCTCATGAGCGTGGACAAGGTCATCGACGGCCACGACGAGGTGCGCAGGTTCCTGCAGGTGTTCTTCGACTCGATGGGCCCGAACGAGCACATCGGTGAGGCCTTCTACCACTCACCCAGCGCGACGGCCGTGGAAGTACTGACCGTCTTCCCCCATGGTTTCGACGGCAACCAGACGGGTCAGGTCATCAGGGTCCGCTCCGTCGGCGTCTTCACGTTCGAGGGCGACAAGATGCTCGCGGAGAAGCTCTACGCCGACGTCTCGCCGCTCGTGCCGTTCATGCCCTGGCTCGCCGACGCGTAGTCCGCGGAACGCGACCAACCTGGGTCGGGGCGACGAACCTGGAGTCGGGGCGACGAACCTGGGGTCGGGGCGACGAACCTGGGGTCGGGACAGCGCGAAAACGGTCTCCGGGTCGGGCAGGAGACGGCTCAGCCGTTCGGCAGCCGGATCATGCCTTCCTGGGTGACGCTGGCCACCAGCCGGCCGTCCCGGGAGTAGAACTGCCCGGTGGCCAGTCCGCGACCACCGGAGGCCGACGGCGAGGACGAGACGTAGAGCAGCCAGTCATCGGCGCGGAACGGGCGGTGGAACCACATCGCGTGATCCAGTGACGCCATGCTGATCGGGTCCAGCCGGGCGGCCAGGCCATGGTGGATGAGCACCGAGTCCAGCAGGTTCATGTCCGAGGCGAAGGTCACCGTGCAGATGTGCAGCAGCGGGTCGTCGGGCAGCTTGCCGTCGGCCTTGAGCCAGATCCGGTGCGGCTGGTTCTCCCGTGGCCCCTGCGCCCGCTGCACCCACGGCGGGTCATCGACGTAGCGGACGTCGAAGGCCTGCGGGATCTGGCGCATCACCGACCACAGGTCCTCGAACCCCTCGTAGCGTTCGGCCAGCGTCGGCAGCGAATCCGGCGGTGGCACCGGTGGCATCCCGGCCTGGTGGTCGATGCCGCCCTGGGGCAGCTGGAAGGAGGCCGACAGCGTGAAGATCGGCTCGCCGTGCTGGATGGCCAGCACCCGGCGCACCGAGAAGGACCGGCCGTCCCGGATCCGCTCGACGGTGTAGATGATCGGGATCGAGGGATCACCGGGCCGGATGAAGTACGAGTGCAGCGAGTGCACCAGCCGGTCACTGTCGACGGTCCGGCCGGCGGCGACCAGCGCCTGGCCGGCCACCTGACCGCCGAAGACCCGCTGCATCGCCACCTTCGGGCTGACGCCGCGGAAGATGTTGGTCTCGATGGCCTCCAGGTCGAGCAGGCCGACTAGGCCATCCACCACCGGCTGGCCGTGCAACCAGTCCGTGCCGAGGGCAACCTCGAGCTCAGGCTCAGCGGTCACGTTGCAGGATGCCTCCGATGTGATGGACCCGGATGGTGTTGGTGGTTCCCGGCGTCGACGGCGGGGTACCGGCGACGATCACGACCAGGTCGTCGGGACGGCAGACCCGCTGGGCCAGCAACGCCGAGTCGACCTGGCGGACCATCTCGTCGGTCGTCTGCACCGTCCACACCAGGTGTGCCTGGACGCCCCAGGACAGCGCCAGTTGCCGGCGCACCGTCTCCTCCGGGGTGAAGACCAGCACCGCGCAGCGGGCGTGCAGCCGGGCCAGCCGGCGAGCGGTGTCCCCGCTCTGGGTGAAGGCCACCAGGGCGGTGGCGCCGAGGGACTCGCCGATCTCCTTGGCGGCCTTGGCGATCACGCCGCCGGGGGTGCGCGGGTCGTGCAGCAGGGCCGCCACCTCGACGGTGGACTGCTCCACCGAGGTGATGATCCGCGACATGGTGGCCACCGCCTGCACCGGGTAGGTGCCGACGCTGGTCTCGCCGGAGAGCATCACCGCATCGGCGCCGTCCAGCACGGCGTTGGCCACGTCCGAGGCCTCGGCACGGGTCGGGCGCGAGTGGCTGATCATCGATTCCAGCATCTGGGTCGCCACGATCACCGGCTTGGCGTTGTCGCGGCAGATCGCGATGGCCCGCTTCTGCACCATCGGCACCTGCTCCAGCGGCAGCTCCACCCCCAGGTCGCCGCGGGCCACCATCACGCCGTCGAAGGCCAGCGCGATCTCGACCAGCCGCTCGACGGCCTCGGGCTTCTCGATCTTGGCGATCACCGGGCGGCGCATTCCGACCCGGTCCATCACCTCGTGCACCAGCTTGATGTCATCCGGGGACCGGACGAAGGACAGCGCCACCCAGTCCACGCCGAGTGACAGCGCGAACTCCAGGTCCTCGATGTCCTTCTCGCTCAGCGCCGGCACGCTGACCGCGACCCCGGGCAGCGACAGTCCCTTGTTGTTGCTGACCATGCCGCCTTCGCTGACGTCGCACACGACGTCGGTGCCGTTCTCGATGGCGACCGCGACGAGCGCGACGTTGCCGTCGTCGACCAGCAGCTTGTCACCGGGACGGATGTCGGCGGCCAGTTGCTTGTAGGTGGTCGACACCCGGTCGTGGTCGCCCTCGACGTCCTCGACCGTGATCCGGACCCGCTCACCGGTCGCCCACATCACCGGGCCGTCGGCGAACCTGCCCAGCCGGATCTTGGGTCCCTGCAGGTCGGCCAGGGTGGCGACGTTGCGCCCGGCCGCCTTGGCCGCCTCGCGGACGCCGTGGAACCGGCCGGCATGATCGCGGTGCTCGCCGTGGCTGAAGTTCAGCCGTGCCACGTCCATGCCGGCCTCCACCAGGGCCCGCATCCGTTCCGGCAGGTCGGTGGCGGGGCCCAGGGTGCAGACGATCTTCGCGCGGCGTGTCACCCCACAACCTTAATCGTTACCGGCCGGTCGCGATAAGGCAGCCATTGCCCGGCACCCTGGCAGCGCGCCCCCGCGCGCGGGATCAGCCGGCCCGCGGCAGCACCTGGTCGATGCCGCTGACCCGGGTCTCGGCCGGCACCGGCACCGGCGTCGGGGTGCCGTCGGGCAGCACGTCGTGGTAGTAGCGGTTCTGGTAGTTCTGGTCGGCCCCCTCGAACAGCACGGTGTACGTGCCGGCGGCCAGGCCGCTGAACTCGTACCCCCCGCTGGCGAAGTCGGGCATCACGGTGGTCACCAGGGCGCCGTCGCGGAACAGCTCGACCGGCACGAACACCGGCTGCCCGGCGCTGTCGGTGACCCGCCCGGCGATCGCCGACGGGGCGGCCAGGCTGAGATCCACGGTGTGCCGCTCGCCGGCCGCCACCGCGATCGGGGTCGGGGTCGCGCCGGGGGGCAGCCCGTCGAAGCAGCCGGGTGCGTAGCCGGTCGGGCTCGGACCGGTGCCGTAGTAGGACTGGTAGCACACCGTGTAGTTGCCGGCCGGGATGCCGTCCTGCCGCCAGGTCCCGTCCTCGCCGGTGTACAACAGGAACGAGCTGCCGCCGGGCCCGGTGACCATGATCTGCTCGGAGCTGACCGGAGTGCCGTGGGTGTCGGTGACGGTGCCGCCCAGGCTGGCCAGTTGCTCCAAGGTGAAATCGATTGTGCGGGCCTGGCCGGCGGTCACCGTGACCGGCGTGGCGCCGGCCTCGTCCGGGGAGTCGAGGTAGCACTGCCGGGCGTAGCCCAGCCCGTTCGGCGACGGGCTCTGCCAGGACGGATAGGCGCACAGCAGGTACCCGGAGCCGGGCGGCAGCGAGTTGATCCGGTAGTGGCCCTCGGCATCGCTGTAGCCAGGCCCGCCGACCGCGATGCCGTCCTTGGACACCGACACCTGCACCTCGGGCACCGGACTGCCGGTGCGGTCGGTCAGGGTGCCGACGATCCCGGCGGCGGTGGCGAGGCTGGCGTCGGCCCGGCTGAGGGTTCCCGCGCTGACCTGCAGTTGGGTGGGCGCGTCCGGCGTGCTGTCGTCGTAGCACTCGTTGAGGTACCCGGTGCTGGAGTCGCCCCCGGACACCGGCACCGGATAGGTCTGGCCGGCGTCGAAGCAGACGCTGAAGGGCGCGCTCTCCTGCCGCGTCAGGGAGAAGTTGCCGTCGGCGTCGGTGCGGAGGAAGTTCGGCTGGTAGAAGCCGTCGCGCCGGGTGATGGTGACCGCGACGTTCTGCAGCGGGTGGCCGGCATGGTCGGTCACCGTGCCGCCGATGGCTCCCATCGGGTTCAGCGTCATGGTCAGCTCGGTGATCTGGCCGACCTGGACGTCGACGTCCACCGGCGGGTCGTCGCCATTCAGGGTGCACCGATCGCGGTAACCGCCGTTCGAGTCGCCACCGCTCACCCCGGCGCCGTTGCCGTCGGTGCCGCCGGCGTCCAGGCAGATCCGGTATTTCCCGGTGACCAGCCGGCCGAGGACGAGATGCCCGGCGGCGTCGGTGCGCTCCGCCGGCCGAGCACCGGAGCCGGACCCGACCGGGGTGGCGCTGGCGGCGATGCCTTGCACCGGGTGCCCCGCGGCGTCGGTGACGGTGAGCCGCACGCCGCCGGCCTCAGGCAGCTGCTCGGTGATCGAGGTGAGGCCGCCGGTGGTGATGCTGACCTGGCTCGCCTGGGCAGGGTCGCTCTGGTGCAGGTAGCAGTCGTCGAGGTATCCCGCCGCCGAACTGCCCCCGGTGGCCTGGCTGGCGTCGAAGCAGACCTCATGCTTGCCGGCTTCCAGCCTGTCCACCTGGACGATGCCGTCGTCCGAGGTGACCCCCGCGACCCCGTTGCCCCAGCGGGCGTCCAACGTGACGGCCACACCGCCGAGCGGGTGGCCGGCCGGGTCGGTCAGGGTGACCCGCAGCGACCCGCCGAGGTTGAGGTGGGCGTCGATGTTGCTCAGCACGTGGCCGGCGCTCAGCGTCAGGTTCAGCGCCCCGACCGGGTATTCCTGGTGGTAGCACTGCCGGACATAACTCTGGGCCGGTTCAGGCGCGGTGGGGCTGAGGTAGGGAAAGAAGCAGATCGCATACGCACCGGGTGGCAGGGCGCTGATCTGGTAGCTGCCGTCGGCCCGGCTGGTGGTGCTGGTGAACAGGTACGAGTCGGGGTAGGCGTCCACCACGATTCCCGGCACCGGGTGACCGGCCGGATCGGTGACCCGGCCGGTCACCGCCGCGCCCGGGTGGAGCCGGCCGTCCACCCCGGTGGTGGTGTGGTCGGCGGTCACCGCGACGGGAGTGCCGTCCTGGGAGTACGGCTGGGTGTAGGTGGCGTCGGTGTTCAGGTAGCACTGGTGCAGGAAGCCGCCGGGTGCCGGGCCGGCGTACCCGGTGGCGTCGAAGCAGACCTTCCAGCTGTCCTCGGTCAAGCCTGCCAGCCGGTAGCTGCCGGTGGCCCCGGTCCGCACGCCGCTGTCCCAGACGCCGTTCCCGCCGTAGGCGACCTGCACCACGATGCCGGCCAGCGGGTGCCCGGCGCTGTCGGTGACCCGGCCGGTGATCGCACCGCCGTGGCCGAGCTGGGCGTCGATGCCGGTACTGACCAGCCCGGCGGTCACCGGGACGTACTCGCCCTGGCAGAACAGCAGGTAACCGGTGCTCGAGCTGCCGCCGGTGGTCCGGGGCAGGCCCGGCTGGTCGGCCTGGTAGCAGACGTACCAACTGTCCTCGTGCAGTGCCGGCAGGAAGTAGTGCCCGGACGGGTCGGTGAGCACCTGCACCTGGTTGTAGGTGCTGTCCGACGCCGACACCAGCACGTTGGCCAGCGGCTTGCCACCGGTCTCGGTGACCAGCCCGGTGATCGCCCCGGTGCTGTCCGAGGTCGGCTCGTCGAGGAAGTACCCGCTGACGTCGGCCACCACCTGCACCGCGCCGGTGCTGCCGTTGCGGATCCAGACGTCACCGGCGGAGCCGACCCGCACCAGCACGAGCGCCGCGACATTGCGGCCGGCGGTGAAGTTGAGGTCGGACGAGCCCGGCTGGGCGGTGCCGCCCGGGTAGCTGGTCAGGTAGCCGCCGGCCACCGGTGCCACCGCCGTCACGGTCAGCACGACTGCCGACACTCCGGTGGCCGGCACCCCCGCCCGGCCGGTGACCTGCAGGTGCAGGGTGGCGTTGCCCGCCAGCGCCGCCTTGGCCGCCCCGGTTCCGGTACGGGTGTCGAGCAGTCGCTGGCTGGGCAGCGCGGTGAAGGCGCCGGGGCTGGCCGGGGTGCCGTCGCGGTAGTAGCCGGCCACGTCGGCGACCAGCTCGATCGTGCCGGTCGAGCCGTTGTAGAGATCGATCCGGCCGCCGGCACCGAGCCGGGTCACCGTCAGGTTCGCCACGCTGAGGCCGGCGGAGAAGACCAGGTTGGACGAGCCGGGCCGGGCGGTGCCGGTGCCGTAGGCGGTCAGGTAGCCGTCGCGGGACGGGCTGACCACCGTCAGGTTCAGCACCACCGCCGACACCCCGGTGGACGGCACCCCGCCACGGCCGGTCACCTGCAGGCTGAGGGTGTGGCCACCGGCCAGCGCTGCCTTCGGCGCGCCCACACCGCTGCGGGTGTCGAGCAACCGCTGGCCGGCCAGCGGCGTGAACGTCCCGGGCGCGCCGGCGGTGCCGGAGAGGTAGTAGCCGGCGACGTCGGCCAGCAGCTGGATCGTCCCGGAGGAGCCGTTGTAGTAGCTGATCCGGCCACCGGTGCCGAGCTGGGTCATGGTCAGGTTCGCGGTGTTGTACCCGGGATGGAAGTTGAGGTTGGACGAGGTCGGGCGGGCCGTGCCGGTGCTGTAGCCGGTCAGGTAGCCCTCCCGGGACGGGCTGACCACCGTCACGTTCAGCACCACCGCCGACACCCCGGTGGCCGGCACCCCGCCACGGCCGGCCACCTGCAGGGTGAGGGTGGCGTGGCCGGCCAGTGCCGCCTTCGGCGCGCCGGCTCCGGCGCGGGTGTCGAGCAGCCGGACCGGGGTGAGCGCGTGGTAGCCGCCCGGCGGGACGGCGGTGGCCGCCAGCGAGGTGCTTGCCTTGCGGGTGCGGGTCGGACGCTTCGCCCCCGCCGGGCCGGTGGCCGGCGCCGGCTTACCGGCCTTGGCCGGCGCGCCGGGCTGGGGCAACCCGTTGGGCTGGGGTGGCACGGGGGGCTTGGCCGATCCGCTGGGCTGGGCCGATCCGCTGGGCTGGGCCGATCCGCTGGGCTTGGCCGGGGCAGTGAACTGGGCTGGCGCGATGGGCTTGGTCGGCGACGCACCGGACACGCTTCTGGCAGCCGGCGCGCTCGGTGCCGCGGGCTCAGCGCCGGCCGGGTCGACGCCGGCCAAGGCGATCACCAGGCAACTGAGAAGCGCGGTGGTACGCAACAGCATCGCGGGGCTCTTTCCGCCGTCCAGAACTCATGGGCGAATAGACCCTAGCTGTGTATACATTTCCTAATCGGAGGATTGGGAAAACTCGTCAGCGGCAGTAGGTCAGCGGCAGCCCAGCGGCGCGTCAGCTGCGAGCGGCTGCCATCACCGCCTCGTCGACGTCCGTGCCGGCTGCCCGGGCCTGGCTGGTGGCCTGCAGGACCCGCTTGTAGTCCCGGGGCATGATCACCGAGAACCGGCCCAGCGCGCGGCCGAAGTCCACCAGCAGCCGTTGCGCGACCGCCGATCCGGTCAGCCGCAGGTGCTCGGCCAGGATCGCCGACAGCGCACCGGCATGCTGGGCGGTCATCGGCTCGACATCCACCAGTTCGGTATTGACCCTGCTCGGGTCCAGGTCGAGCACGAAGCCGATGCCACCGGACATCCCGGCGGCGAGGTTGCGCCCGGTCGGGCCGAGGATCACCGCGGTGCCGCCGGTCATGTACTCCAGCGCGTGGTCACCGGCTCCCTCGGCCACCGCGGTCGCCCCGGAGTTGCGCACGCAGAACCGCTCGCCGACGACGCCGCGCAGGAACAGCTGCCCTGAGGTGGCCCCGTAGCCGATCACGTTGCCCGCGATCACGTTCCGCTCGGCCACCAGCGAGGCCCGCTCGTCCGGCCGCAGCGCCAGCACGCCACCGGACAGGCCCTTGCCCACGTAGTCATTGGCATCGCCGAACAGCACGATCTGCACCCCGGCGGGCAGGAACGCCCCCAGCGACTGGCCGGCCGAGCCGCGCAGCGTGATGTCGATGGTGCCCGGCGGCAGGCCCTCGGCGCCGTAGCGGCGGGTCACCAGCGAGCCGAGCATGGTGCCGACCGTCCGGTTGACGTTGCGCACCGGCAGCTCCAGCTTCACCGGCCGCCCGTCCAGCAGCGCCCCCTCGCAGAGCTGGATCAGGGTGTTGTCCAGGGCCGCGTCCAGGCCGTGATCCTGCTCGACCCGCTTGGTGAGCGCGGTTCCGTGGAAGGGCTCGGGCACCATCAGCAACGGCGTCAGGTCCAGCCCGTCGGCCTTCCAGTGCTCGATCGCCGCCCGGGTGTCCAGCAGTTCGGCGTGCCCGATGACCTCCTCCAGCGTCCGGTAACCGAGCTCGGCCAGCAGCTCGCGGACCTGCTCGGCGATGTACTCGAAGAAGGTGACCACGAATTCCGGCTTGCCGGTGAACCTGGCCCGCAGCTCCGGGTTCTGGGTCGCGACCCCGACCGGGCAGGTGTCCAGGTGGCAGACCCGCATCATGATGCAGCCGGAGACCACCAGCGGCGCGGTGGCGAAGCCGTACTCCTCCGCGCCGAGCAGCGCGGCGATCAGCACGTCCCGGCCGGTCTTCATCGCGCCGTCGACCTGGACGGTGATCCGGTCCCGCAGGCCGTTGAGCAGCAGGGTCTGCTGGGTCTCGGCCAGCCCCAGCTCCCACGGCATGCCGGCGTGCTTGAGCGAGGTCAGCGGCGCGGCGCCGGTGCCGCCGTCGTGGCCGGAGATCAGCACCACGTCGGCGTGCGCCTTGGCCACCCCGGCGGCCACCGTGCCGACGCCGGCCTCGGCGACCAGCTTGACGTGCACCCGGGCCGCGGAGTTGGCGTTCTTCAGGTCGTGGATCAGCTGCGCCAGGTCCTCGATCGAGTAGATGTCGTGGTGCGGCGGCGGCGAGATCAGGCCGACGCCCGGGGTGGAGTGCCGGGTGCGGGCGATCCACGGGTAGACCTTGTAGCCGGGCAGCTGGCCGCCCTCGCCGGGCTTGGCGCCCTGGGCGATCTTGATCTGCAGGTCGTCGGCGTTGACCAGGTAGTGCGAGGTGACCCCGAACCGCCCGGAGGCCACCTGCTTGATGGCCGACCGGCGCAGGTCGCCGTTCGGGTCCGGGAGGTAGCGGTCGGCGTCCTCGCCGCCCTCACCGGAGTTGGACCGGGCACCGATCCGGTTCATCGCGATCGCCAGCGTCTGGTGGGCCTCGGCCGAGATCGAGCCGTAGGACATCGCCCCGGTCGCGAACCGCTTGACTATGGACTCGACCCCTTCGACTTCAGAGATCGGCACCGGCGGGCGCTCACCGGTACGCAGCTCGAACAGCCCGCGGAGGGTGCCGCCCTGCCGGCTCAGCCGGTCGATCTCGGCGGTGTACTCGGCGAAGCGGTCGTAGCGGCGGGCCCGGGTGGCGTGCTGCAGCTTGAACACCGTCTCGGGGTTGAACAGGTGGATCTCGCCCTCGCGGCGCCAGGCGTACTCGCCGCCCACCTCCAGCCGGCGGTGCGCGCGGGCGACCGGGTTCTGCGGGAACGCGCGGGCGTGCCGGGCGGCGACCTCGTCGGCGATGGTGTCCAGGCCGATGCCGCCGAGGTTGCTGCGGGTGCCGGTGAAGTAGCTGTCGATCACCTCATCCGACAGCCCGAAGGCCTGGAACACCTGGGCGCCGGTGTAGGAGGCGACCGTCGAGATGCCCATCTTCGACATCACCTTCAGCACGCCCTTGGACAGCGACTTGATGTAGCGCTGGATGGCGGTGGCGGAGTCGATCCCGG
This sequence comes from Jatrophihabitans sp., assembly GCF_036389215.1. Taxonomy (GTDB): domain Bacteria; phylum Actinomycetota; class Actinomycetes; order Mycobacteriales; family Jatrophihabitantaceae; genus Jatrophihabitans_A. The sequence goes on along the minus strand of NZ_DASVQG010000151.1, from coordinate 1,550 downwards.
TGATCACGCCGGTCCCGATCAGGTCGTCGATGGTCTCGAAGGCCAGGTACGGGTTCACCGCGGCGGCGCCGTAGCCGATCAGCAGCGCCACGTGGTGCACCTCGCGGGCCTCGCCGGTCTCGACCACCAGGCCGGCCTTGGTGCGCTGGCCGGTGCGCACCAGGTGCCCGTGCACGGCCGAGGTCAGCAGCAGCGCCGGGATCGGCGCGTGGTCGGCGTCGCAGTCCCGGTCGGACAGGATCAGGATCCGGGCCCCGGCGGCGACCGCTGCCGAGCACTCGTCCTGCACCCGGCGCAGCGCCGCGGTCAGCGCCGGGCCGCCGCCGTGCACCCGGTACCGGCCGTCGATCAGCGCGCACTGGAAGCCGGGCAGGTCACCGTCGGCGTTGACGTGCCAGATCTTGGCCAGGTCGTCGTTGTCGATCACCGGCCGGGGCAGCACGATCTGCCGGCAGGAGGCCGGGGTCGGGTCGAGCACGTTCTGCTCCGGGCCGATCGTCGAGGACAGTGAGGTCACCATCTCCTCCCGGATGGCGTCCAGCGGCGGGTTGGTGACCTGGGCGAAGAGTTCGCTGAAGTAGTCGAAGAGCAAACGCGGCCGGGTGCTGAGCACCGCCAGCGGGGTGTCGGTGCCCATCGAGCCGAGCGGCTCGGCGCCGGTGCCCGCCATCGGCTTGAGGATGACCCGCAGCTCCTCCTCGGTGTAGCCGAACAGCTGCTGGCGCCGGGTCACCGACTCGTGGGTGTGCACCACGTGCTCACGGTCGGGCAGGGTGTCCAGGTGCAGCAGCCCGGTGTCGAGCCAGTCGCCGTAGGGATGCTCGGCGGCCAGCGCCGACTTGATCTCCTCGTCGTCGCGGATCTCACCGGCCGCGGTGTCCACCAGGAACATCCGGCCCGGCTGCAACCGGCCCTTGGCGACCACCGTCGCCGGATCGAGCTCGATCACGCCGGCCTCGCTGGCCAGGATCACCAGGTCATCGCTGGTACGCCACCAGCGGCCCGGGCGCAGGCCGTTGCGGTCGAGCACCGCCCCGATCACCGTGCCGTCGGTGAAGCTGACGCAGGCCGGGCCGTCCCACGGCTCCATCAGCGTGGAGTGGAAGGCGTAGAAGTCCCGGCGGGCCGGGTCCATGTAGCCGGCGTTCTCCCACGCCTCCGGGATCATCATCAGCACCGCGTGCGGCAGGCTGCGCCCGCCCAGGTGCAGCAGCTCCAGCACCTCGTCGAAGGACGCGGAGTCCGAGCCGCCCGGGGTGCAGATCGGGAACAGCCGGGACAGCGAGCGGTCAGGGTCGGCCAGCAGGTCGGAGGCCAGCAGCGCCTGCCGGGCCGTCATCCAGTTGCGGTTGCCGCCGATGGTGTTGATCTCGCCGTTGTGGGCGATCAGCCGGAACGGCTGGGCCAGCGGCCAGGACGGGAAGGTGTTGGTCGAGAACCGGCTGTGCACCAGCGCGACGGCGCTGGCGAACCGCTCGTCGTGCAGGTCGGGGTAGAAGGTGGCCAGCTGCGCCGTGGTCAGCATGCCCTTGTAGATCATGGTCCGCGCG
>NZ_DASVQG010000150.1:0-5956 GCF_036389215.1 Jatrophihabitans sp. | reverse complement strand
CGTTCGGGCAGGACGGTCGTCCAGACAGGGACGGCCGTTCGGGCTGGGACAGTCACTCTGGCTGGGCGGCGGGCAGCACGCCCAGCCAGCGGGTGACGCTGGCCTGGTAGCTCAGCACCAGCATGCCGAGGCTGGCCGCCGCCATCACCAGCGGCACCACGCCGTTCACCGCGGCCTGCAGCCACCAGAACCCGCAGACCGTCAGCACCGTCCACCCCGCGATGGTGATCACCAGCCGGCCGACCAGCCGGCCGGTCAGGAATGAGATGCCACCGATCGCCAGGCTGGCGCCGAGTGCGAAGTTCAGCAGTGCCAGCAGCAGGTAACTGGAATCACTGCCCCGGTAGAACGACCGGTCCGGGGCTCCGTAGTCGTCCTGCAGGCTGATGATCGCGAGCAGCAGCAGGCCGAACAGACCCAGGAGGGCGGCCAGACCCAGCGCGAGGATCCCGGCCATGACCGCAGGTCCCGGGGTGCGGTTGCCGGCTGGCAAGTGGTTGTAGTCGGGCACCGAACCCAGCCCGAGTGCCGATCCGGCACCCGCGCTGTCGGCGCTCAGGCCGGTGCCGGCCTGGGTGGCTGGTGACGGGGTGGCCCCGGGTCGGCCGGCGTACGGGTCGGACAGCGCACCGCGGTACGGGTCCGGCGGCATCGTGGTAGCCAGCTCGCGCGCGTCGGTGCGCGCCTTCTTCCCCTCGGCCGTTCCCATGATTGCCAACGGTAGTCGTCGTTATAGGCGATGCGGCTGCCCGACGACTAGGTTTGGGGATAGGTTTCTGCGGTCAGTAGCGCGCCGCGTCGCCGCGGCTCAGGCGGTTTTCCAGCGTGCAACTACGAGCAAGGGGACATCGATGACGGAGTGGGGCAACGGTCCGAGTGGTGACTCAGGTGATGGGCAACCGGCTCAGCCGGACCCGTGGGCCAAGCCGCCGGGGAATCAGCAGCAGGGCCAGCCTGACCCGTGGGCCAAGCCGCCGGGGAACCAGCAGCAGGGTCAGCCTGACCCGTGGGCGCAGCCGGGGAGCCAGCAGGGGCAAGGCCAGCAACCCGGTTACGGTCAGCCGCCCAGCCAGCCTGATCCGTGGGCACAGCCCCCCGGCCAGCAGCCGGGTTATGGCCAGCCGGGTTATGGCCAGCAGCCGGGTTATGGCCAGCCCGCCTACGGTCAGCAGCCCGGCTACGGCCAGCCCGCCTACGGCCAACCGCCCGCCTACGGTCAGCAGCCGGGTTACGGTCAGCAGCCCGGTTACTACCCGCCGGCCCCTGGCTATGCCGCCGGCGTGATGGGGGGCGGTGCTGGATCCCCCGCAGGCATGGGCGCCCGATTCGGTGCCTTCGTGATCGACGTCATCATCCTGGCTGTCGTAGGTGGCATTCTGACGTTCCTGCTTGGCCAGGACCTCAGCTCCTTGCTGCAGCTGATCATCGGCTTTGCGTACTTCGGGTACCTGATCGGGGTCAGGCAGCAAACGGTGGGCATGCAGGTGCTCAACATCCGGGTTGTCGATGCCAACACCGGTGGGCCGATCGGCGTCGGCCGCGGGCTGTTGCGCTACCTGGTTCAGAGCCTGACGGGCCTGCTGTGCCTGGTCGGCTACTTCTCGCCCTTCTTCGACCGGACCAAGCGGTACCAGGGCTGGCACGACAAGGCTGCGGGCGACTTCGTCGTCAACACCCGGTAATGCCTGCCGGTCGTCGTGGTCGCTGAGCAGGTCAGGGCGAGGGCTGGCCCCGTCGTCATGGCGGGGGCAGCCCTGGCTGCTGCCACGGCGCTGTGGTTCCTCGACCCGAACAGCCGCCGCCTCTCGTTGTGCCCGCTACACGAGATCACCGGTCTCTGGTGCCCGTTCTGCGGATGCACCAGGGCCAGCCACGCGCTGATTCACGCGCAGCCCGCCACCGCCCTGCACGACAACGCGCTGTTCGTGGCCGCGCTGCCCTTGCTCGCGGTGTTCTGGTGGCGATGGTTCTCCGCCGATCCAGGGCGGGCTCCGCGACCGTATCCCCGGCCGGTGCTCTGGGCCGGGATCCTTCTCGTCCTGGCCTTCGGTGTGGTTCGCAACCTGCCCCAGGGACGCTGGCTGGCACCACCGACCTGAGCCGCCGGTACGCTCGCTCAGATGGAAACCGACACCGCGCCGGACCCCGATACCGGTCCCCAGCGAGCTGCCCGCCCGCGAAGCGTCGATCTGGCGGTGGGCGCGATCCTGTTGCGGTGCGTGCTTGCGCTGGCCGCTGCCTTCGCACTGTTCGGCGCCAAGCCTGAACTTCGGCGCAACGCCGCGACACTGCATCCGGAATGGTCAGTGGCCACCCTGGCCGACGAGGTCGACAGCCAATTGCGCTCCAACGTGGTGCTGACCGTTGTCTACATCGGGTTGATCCTGCTGGTTGCCAAGTACATCCGCGACGGGCGCAGTTGGGCCCGTTGGCTCTATCTGTTCGTCGCAGTCCTGGTCGCCGCGGACGTGTTCCGGGTGGCTGGGTTCTTCACCGACGACAACCTGCTCTTCCGGCTGCTGTCCGGCTTCACCGGGTTGGCCTCGCTCGTGGCCATCGTGCTGTTGTTCCTGCCGTCCAGCGCCGCGTACTTCCGGCCGGCCCGAGCTTCGGCGTCTCCGCTGGGCGCGCTGTTCGGTGGCCGGGCGGCGATGGCTGCGACCAGAGGGGCAGCTGACCGCACTGCGGCCCGCGGCCCCGCGCCGGCCGGCGAACCGAGCGGCGGCGAACCGGTGTCCCTCACCAAGGCGAGTGAACGATCCGCCGTTGCCCGCCCGACCGCGGCCAAGCGACCGGCGCCGCGGGCCAAGTCACGCAAGCAGGCACCTCAGTGACCGCTGTGGCACGGCCGTTGCAGGGCTATGCCCTGGTCACCGGCGCCACCGCCGGGCTCGGTGCATCCTTCGCCCGCAGGCTCGCCGCTGAGGGCCGTGACCTGGTGCTGGTGGCCCGAACGCCTGACCGGCTCGACAGCGTGGCCGCCGAGCTGCGGGGCCGGTTCGGGGTGCAGGTGGAGGTGCTGCCGGCCGACCTGAGCACCGCGGACGGCTGCGCCACGGTGGCGGCCCGGGTGGGCGAGTCCGAACGGCCGGTCGACACCCTGGTCAACAATGCCGGTATCGGGCTGTACCGCCCGTTCGGCGAGGCTCCGCTGGCCGAGGAGCAGCGGTTGCTGGATCTCAATGTCGGCTCCGTCCTGGCGCTGACCCATGCGGCGGTCCGCGCGATGACGGCCCGGGGGCGGGGGGAGATCATCAATGTCTCCTCGGTCGCCGGCTTCGTGCCGCGGGGCCCGTCGACCACCTATGCCGCCGGCAAGGCCTGGGTCACCTCGTTCAGTGAGGGAGTCTCGCTGCTGCTCTCGGGCACCGGCGTCCGGATCACCGCGGTCTGCCCGGGCTTCACCCGCACCGAGTTCCATGCCCGGGCCGAGGCGGACATGAGCGGCACGCCGTCCTGGATGTGGCTGGACGCCGACCGGGTGGTCGCCGAGGGCTTGGCCGATGCGCGGGGTGGCGCCGTGATCAGCGTGCCGAGCAAGCGCTACAAGGCTCTGCTGTTGCTGGTCAGGGTGCTGCCGCGCTCGGTCGTCCGCCGGGTGCTGACCCGCCGATAGGGTGGCTGGCATGAGCGATCGCGAGGAGCTGCTGAGCCTGATCAAGGAACTGGCCGTGGTGCACGGGCAGGTGACGCTGTCCTCGGGGCAACAGGCCGACTACTACATCGACCTGCGCCGGATCACCCTGCACCGCCGGGCCGCGCCACTGGTCGGACGGGTGCTGCGGGAACTCACCGCGGACTGGTCCTATGACGCAGCCGGTGGGCTGACGCTCGGCGCAGACCCGGTCGGCACCGCGATCCTGCACGCCAGCAGCGGCACCGTGGATGCCTTCGTGGTGCGCAAGGCGGAGAAGCAGCATGGCATGCAGCAGAGGATCGAAGGGCCGTCGGTGGCCGGGCGCCGGGTGCTGGCGGTGGAGGACGTCTCGACCACCGGGTCCAGCCCGCTGACTGCCGTCGAGGCGCTGCGGGAGGCCGGTGCCGACGTGGTAGGGGTGGCGTTGATCGTGGACCGCGGGGCTCGCCAGACTATCGAGGCGGCCGGCTTGCCGTGCCGCGCGGCGTACTCGCTGGCCGACCTGGGCCTGGCCTAGGGTCGCGCGGGTGCCGGATGAGGACGGCCACCTGCCCGATGAGGACGGGCCCGGTGACCATGTGACGGTGCCCGGCCCGGCGGGCGGCGACGCCACCCCCGATCTTGCTGTCGGCGTCGGGCCGCATCCACGGCCGTGGCCGACCGGCGGGCACTACGACCCGCAGCTGCTGGAGCACGGTGATCACCGCAATGTCAGCGATGGCTACCGGTACTGGACTGTCGAGGCGATCGTCGCGGACCTCGACACCCGCCGGCACGAGTTCGTGGTGGCGATCGAGAACTGGCAGCACGATGCGAACATCGGCACCGTGGTCAGAACGGCCAATGCCTTCCTGGCACGTGAGGTACTGATCGTCGGGCGCAAGCGCTGGAACCGGCGCGGCGCGATGGTGACCGACCGGTACCAGCACCTGCGCCACCTGCCGAGCATCGCCGCACTGACGGACTGGGCGGCCGAGAACGGCTGCCCGATCGTGGCGATCGACAACACCTCCGGCTCCACCCCGATCGAGACGGCTGAGCTGCCGCGCAACGCCTTGTTCCTGTTCGGTCAGGAGGGGCCCGGGCTCACCCCCGAAGCGCAGGCCAGCGCCACCTCGACGCTGTCGATAGCGCAGTTCGGCTCCACCCGCTCGATCAATGCGGGTGTGGCGGCCGGGATCGCGATGCACTGCTGGATCCGCCAGCACGCCGTTATCAGCACCCGGCTGACGGGCCGGCAGGGCTGATAGTCCGGACGCGCTGCCGCCCCCGCCGGGTTCGTGGGATGGTTCTCGGTATGGCTCTCGAGTTGCAAGGCCTGCGCACCGTGATCTATCCCGTCGCTGACCTGGCCGCCGCCACGCTGTGGTGGAGCACCCTGCTCGGCCGCGAACCCTACTTCGATCAGCCGTTCTACGTGGGCTTCGACGTGGCCGGCTACGAACTGGGCCTGCTGCCCGAGGCGAGCCCCGCCGACGGCGCGCTGACCTACTGGGGTGTGGAGTCGGTGCAGGAGGCCATGGACGCCGCCATCGCCGTCGGTGCGGTGGAGCACGTGGCGGCAAGCGACGTGGGTGATGGCATCATTACCGGCTCGGTGCTGAACGCGACCGGCAATGTGGTGGGCTTCATCCGGAACCCGCACTTCCGGCTGCCGAGCTGATCGAGTCGCCGGTGTTTGCCCTGCCAGGCGCGGCGGTTCAGGCCGCCGGCGAGGTGTGCAGCAGCTGATCGACCCGATCTGCCACCGCGAGCAGCCAGGTTCGGTGACTGTCCCAGCCGTCCGCTGTCGGTAGGTAGTTGAGGCCTAGAACGACGAGTGCTCTTTCCAGGTCTGCTTCCGATGGAGAAGCGCTGATCAGCTCAGTGATCTGACGGCGAAGTTGCGGTGCGTATTCTGGCTGATTTTGAACGAACGCGTCCACCGCACCCCACGCATTGCCATGAAAATCAGCGAAGTCCTCGTGGAGGTAACCCCCCAGCAGGGTCTTCAATGAATTCCAGGACTTCATTCGATCACCATCGCAGTAATTAGTAGGTAGCCGTTCTCCATTTTCGCACTACGTCGTAGGAGGATTCTAATCCCCTGGGCAGCCGCGGACTCCGTGGATCCGCGCGGAATCAGGATACCGACGGGGATGGAAGCTCTGCCATCGAGCACGAGCTCCTCTGCATGACCGGCTAGCTGTACTGCCCGGACAGGTTGGTGCAGGCCGTTCTGATCGGATGATCTTGATGTAGGAGGGCCTCCTGAGTGGGGTGTGGAGCTACCACGGCAACCACGCCCAGTACTCAGGAGGTCCTCGTGCCACACCGTAA
>NZ_DASVQG010000149.1:0-4694 GCF_036389215.1 Jatrophihabitans sp. | reverse complement strand
GGTCGCCGATCCTTCCTTGGAGTAATACGCCGCCGCGTCGCCGCTGGTCGTGCCGACCCGGATCGAGAACGGTGCGGTGGCGTCCACCCTTCCGGTCAGGTCGACCGTGATCGTCTGGCCCAGCGCCACTGCGCCCTGGCTGAAGAACGCGGTGCCCACCCGCTGCGGCGCGGTGTTCCAGGTCACGGCCGTCTGGCTCCACGAGGTCGAATCCGTGAGGTAGAAGTCGCCACCCTTGACGGATTCGTTGTTGGTGCTGTTGCCCACCGTCATGGTCAGCAGCACCTTGGTCACGGTGGTGCAGTCGGCCGGCAGGGTCGGCTTGAACTGGATCAACGCGTCGTTGACCGGACTGCCGTCCGCCGTGATCCTGGTGGCGGTGGCAGTGGGTTGTGCGTCCGGGAAGGTCTGGTCGATGGTCACGTCGTCGGACGCGGTGAACGTCGTGGTCGTCCCGCCGCCAGTGCTGGCGGGCGGCGTCGTCACCGTTGCGGCGTTACTAGCCGTCGAGTTGTTGCCTGCCGCGTCCTTGGCCTTGACCGTGTAGCTGTAGGTCTGCTCCGCGGTCACCGTGTTGTCGACGTAGCCGGCGACGTTGCCGGCCACGCTGGCCAGTGGGGTGGTGGCCGAGCCGCGGTAGATGTCGTACCCGGTCACCCCGACGTTGTCCGAGCTGGCGGTCCAGCTCAGCTGTACCGAGGTCGGCCCGGTCGCGGTCGCCGTGAGGTTCCCCGGCGCGGTCGGCGGCGTGGTGTCGGTCCCGCTGCCGACGCTGGCCGGTGCGCTGTCCCCGGACTGGTTGCCGACCAGGTCGTGCGCCCGGACGGTGTAGCTGGCTCCGTCGAGCGGTGTCGCGTCGGTGTAGGAGGCGACGTCCGGCCCCACGGTGGCCAGCCACTGACCGTTGCGGTAGACGTCCTGCGCGCTGGAGTCGCTGCTGGTGCTGGCGGTCCAGCTCAGCTTGACGGTGGTACCCACCGCGGTGGCGAGCAGATTGGCCGGTGCCGCCGGCGGCGTGGAGTTCTGCGCGAAGTTGTAGGTCACCGGGTCGAAGGTCGCGCCGGTGGAGTTGGTCGGCGTGACGGTGACCGTGGTGCCGCTGACCGTGACCTTCAGGAAGTGAAAGACCTGCGCGTCGGAGGTGGGTGCCGTCGCGGCGCCACACCTGCTGCCGGACACGCCGGTGTAGGTCCAGCCGATCGCGTAGGCGTCGGTGGTGCTGCACTTTGTCACCGGCGACACCTTGGCGCCGCCGCCACCGGTGACGTAGCTGGTCACGCCACCGGGCGGGGCGATGTTGCGCTGGTAGATGTGGGCGTGGCCGTTGAAGGCCAGATCGACGCCGTTATTGGCCAGCAACCCCTCCAGGCTTGCGGTGGAGGTCGGGTTGTTCGGATCGTTCTGTAGGTAGGAGTCACTGCCTTCGGTGGCGCTGTCAGCCCGGAGTGGGTAATGGAAGAACGCCAGCTTCACGCTGTTGGGGTGGCTCTCCAGGTCAGCCTTGAGCCACTGGTATTCCGGGCTGGTCGGCGCCCAGTGGTAGTCACGGTCGACCTGGTAGGCGCCACCGGGTGCGGTGCCGACATTGCTGTCGTTCCAGTCGGCGTTGAGGATGTAGAACCGCGTACCGCCGGCGTCGAAGGCGTACCAGACCGAGGGGTAGCTGGTCGCGGTCGTGCCGTCGATGCCGGAGTAGGTCTCCATCAGGTACTTGCCGCCGGAGGCCCCGACCGTGGCGGCCTGCTTCCAGTTCTGCAGGAACGTGGTGGTGCGACCGTGATTTCCCGACGTGGAGAACAGCGGAATCGACGCACCCGGAACCTTCCAGTAGTCAGGCCCGAACACCTCACTGACCCCCGCCCCGGTGGCTACCAGGTTGCCGTAGTTGGTCTGGCTGCCGGCCTGGTAGGCGATGTCGCCGGTGGAGACAGCGAACTGGGCGCCGCTCTGAGCGATCAGCGCGTCGAGATTCTTCTGGTTCAGGCCGTTCGCGATGCTGTTGTCACCCCAGTCCCCCAGCACATCGAAGGTGAACGCGCCGCTGATCGGCAGGGTGGTGAAGCGCGGCGCGACATCGGTGCCGAGCAGGTCAGCCGGCGCCGTACCCCCGGTGTAGATCCGGTAGCAGTAGGTGGTCCCGGCGGTCAGTCCGCTGATCCTGATCGAGGTCTGGTATTCGGTAACGCCCGACACGGCGATCGGCGCGTTCACCGTGTTGTTGGTGCTGCTCGCCGATTTCCCGGTCAGGGTGCAGCCGGTCGTGCCGCTCGGGGTTCCCCACTGCACGGCCCCGGCGGCACTGACCACCTTGGTGCTGGTGTCGAAGGTCACCTGTACCGAGGTGGTGGTGAGATCGGTGAGGTAGGGATAGCGCATCACGGTGGGACTGAGAGCCGAGGCCGATGGCGCGGTGGCCAGCAGGCCCGAGGCGAGAATCGATCCGGCTGCCAGCAGCACCGCCCCGGTCCGGACGGGCCGGCGGCGCCATCCGGTGGGCCGGGTCGCCCGCCCAGCACGAAGATAAGACAACAAAATTGAAGCCCCCGTAGTACAGCAACAGCGCGACTTTTTGGCGCTTTGGATCACGTTCGCTCGAGCGGAACTCACATGAAGTTTAGCTGATCGTGGCTGGGCCGGTAGTGGCTGTCAAGCCATCCGCCGCACGACCCAGGCCATCACCCTGGTGATGTGGAACCTACGTTCCGGCTGGGTACTCCCTTATTCTAAAGGAAGAATCGCTTCTCAGGTACCAACCACCGACAGTGTTCCCACCGCTACGGTGCACGACCATTCCTCGGAGTGGACGGTGTGGGAGGCGAGCCCGGCAGCGGTCATCGCCGCGACAGTGTGCACGGCCTGCTCCTCCCCCGTCTCGATCAGCAGGCAGCCGCCCGGCGCCAGCCAGCGTGGCGCTCCGGCCGCCACCCGCCGGTGGACCTCGACGCCGTCCGGGCCGCCGTCCAGGGCAATGCGCGGCTCGTGCAGGCGCGCCTCCGGCGGCATCAGCTCGATGGCGCCGGTGGGCACGTAGGGCGCGTTGGCCACCAGGATCTCGATCCTGCCTCGCAGTGCTCCCGGCAGCGCGTCGTAGAGGTCACCGGCGTAGACCTGGCCACCGACCGGCGCGAGGTTGCGCGCCGCACACCTGAGGGCAACCGGATCGATGTCGGCGGCATGCAGTTCCAGGCCGCCCACCGCCGCCGCCATGGCCATGCCGAGCGCGCCGGTGCCACAGCACAGGTCCAGCACCACCGATCCCGGCCGGGCTCGGGCCACTGCCTGCCGCACCAGGAATTCGGTCCGCCGGCGGGGCACGAACACTCCCGGCTCCACGGCCACCCGCACGCCGCAGAACTCCGCCCAGCCCAGCAGCACCTCCAGCGGCAGGCCCGCGGCTCGGCGGCGCACCAGCTCGGCCAACTCCTCCGGCGTGCCGGCCGCGGCCAGCAGCAGCCGGGCCTCCTCCTCGGCGAAGACGCAGCCGGCACGCCGCAGCGCGGCAACCGTCGCCGGCAGCGGATCGAACTCGGGACTGGCTGGCATCAGGGCCTTTCGGAGCGGCTCGCGGATGCCCACTTATAGCAGCCTGAGCTGGCGCAACGGCTGCGCTAACCTCGTGCGCGGCGGTCGCTGGCGGGCCGAGCCGGGGTCACTGCCCGGTGCCGGGCCCCTGTCCGACCGCGCACAGCCCTTGCACACGATCCAGGGAGTCCCGAGGTGTCCGAACCCGAGGTGAGGCGACGTCCCGACAGGGGGCGGCCGGTCGAGCCCACGATCATCGATCCCGATGTCGACCTCTCCGATCCGGCGCAGCGACTGGCGGATCCGGCACGGCAGTGGGATCTGATCGCCGTCACTGCGGTGGGCGGCGTCCTCGGTGCCGAAGCCCGCTACGGGCTGGGTTCGGTGCTGCCGCACCACGACCAGCAGTTTCCGTGGTCGACGCTGCTCATCAATGTCACAGGCTGCCTGCTGATCGGCGTACTGATGGCGGTGCTCCTGGAGTTGCCGTCCCCACACCGGCTGGCCCGGCCGTTCCTCGGGGTTGGCGTCCTCGGTGGCTACACCACGTACTCCACCTTCGCGGTGGAGGTGCAGCGCCTGGTGCTGCACCACCGGCCGCTGGTTGCGCTGGACTATGCGGTGCTCACCGTGCTCGGCTGCACGTGCGCGGTATGGCTGTCCAGCACGCTCACCGGGCGCACCGTCGCGGCGGCCCGCCGGTGACGATGCTGCTGATCGCGCTCGGCGCCGGGGTGGGCGCGCCTGCCCGCTATCTCACCGACCGGGCCATCCAGTCCCGGCACCGGGCGCTGTTTCCCTGGGGAACCGTGACGGTCAACATCCTCGCCTCGCTGATCCTCGGTCTGGTGACCGGCGCCGGAGTCGGTGCCGACGCGGCGCTGCTGGTGGGTACCGGTTTCTGCGGAGCGCTGTCGACCTACTCCGCGTTCAGCTACGAGACGCTCCGGTTGGGCCAGCGGGGCGCGCGCTGGCTCGCCGCCGGCAATGTCGGGCTCTCCCTGGCCGGAGGGATCGGGGCAGCCACCATCGGCTGGTGGCTCGGGCTGTCGCTGCGCTGAGCAGGGACTCGGCTGCCGCGGACCCTCCGCCGGCTGGCTCGGCGGACCAGCCGCCCGGACCGCCTCACAGGTTCGTCATAACCGGGTGGCGCATCATCCGGGCAATGGACT
>NZ_DASVQG010000148.1:0-20219 GCF_036389215.1 Jatrophihabitans sp. | reverse complement strand
AGTAGGAGGTGACCCGACGTGTTTGCCACTGCCACTCTGACGGAGCAGCAGACGCAACCGTGGGTTGTGGCCGAACAGCCGGCTGCTATCTCGATCTGTGAGCCATTGGCTGTCACGGTCGACCCGGCCTTCGGCGCCGACATCGACGACCTGCCCTGCCGGTCGCTCAATGCCGACCTCTGGTTCGCCGAGTCGCCGACGGAGCTGGAACAGGCCAAGGCACTGTGCGCTCTGTGCCCGGTGCGGGCCGGATGCCTCGCGGGGGCACTGGACCGCCGAGAGCCCTGGGGCGTCTGGGGCGGCGAGATCTTCAGTCAGGGAGCCGTCATCGCCCGCAAGCGGCCACGCGGCCGGCCACGCAAGAACGTGGTCGCCGCCTGAGAAGGGGTGTAGTGGCCGGGTAACCGGCCCGCTGCTGGCCCCTGAACCACCGGTCCGCCAGGCGGATCGGATCCATGAACGCGGACAACACCCAAGGAGTCAGTCAGATGTACACGATGTATGAAGCACTCGCCCGTGAGCGAATGCATGAGCAGACGGTCTCAGCGGCACAGCGCAGGCTTTCCCAGCACCTTGTGCGGGCGCGGCGCTGGGACCGGTTGGCGGCCTACTCCGCCAGCCGGGCCGTCCGTTCCGAGCGGCGGTTGGCCGAGCAGTTGATGGCTGACTACCAGCTGGCGGGATGAGCTGGACCTGACCGGCAGCCGGTGTTCCGGCTGCCGGTCAGCCAGCTGTCACACCGGCGGCTGGTCGCCGGCGGTACCAGTCAGCGATACCTGGCCGGCGAGACCCGCCGCGGATCTCTCGACGGCATACTTCGACGCCCGGTGTGGTGACTTCCCGCTGGGCTCGCGGCGCGCTGACAATGAACTGTGACTCAACGACCGGTGACCTGCCAGATCTGCGGACGGACCGCGACCGCAGCGGAAGGCGATCCGCCCCTGACCTGGGTGCTGGACACCAACGGCGACCGGCGCAGCTGGACCTGCCCTCACTGCGCTCGGGACAACGTCCGGTCCCTGGAAGCAAAATTGGAGCCGGAATGGTGGTGACCCGGCCGGAGACACCCGGTCCGCGAACAACCTGGTGCCCGCAGTACCTGGTGCGCTGGAGCTACCTGGCGAAACCGGGCTGCCAGGTCTCGGCGATCTGGCGGTACGGCGCTCGAGCCCCGAGCTGGCAGAGCACCCCGATGGAACCCAGGGTCACCCGGTGCAACAGCAGGTATTCCGGCGGCAGGTTCAGCAGCCGGCCGACTCGGGCGGCCTCATTTCGCGGGTCGCCGATGCGCTGGGCCTGCTCCCGCATCCATTCGCGGGTGAACGTGAACTCCGGCTGGGCCACCGGCTCGAGGATCGGGCGCAGGTAGTCCATCACCTTCTCGGCGTCGATGCTCAAGCCCGGGCGGATGAATCGCTCGGCGAGCATCGCGGCCATGACCGCTTCGGTGTCCCCCTCCAGCACGAGCCGGGTGATCCGCCCGAGCGGCTCCGGTGTGCCATGGGGTAGCCGGGCCATGGCGCCGAAGTCCAGTACCCCGATCCGGCCGTCCTCGAGCAGCCTGAAGTTGCCAGGATGCGGGTCGGCGTGCAGGAGTTGGCAGCGCTGCGGGGCCGAGAAGTGCAGCAGCGCCAGCAGCCGGCCGGCCCGGTCTCGCTGCTCTTGGGTTCCGGTGGCGATGATCTTCGACAGCGGTGTGCCTTCCAGCCACTCGCTCACCACCACCTTGGGTGCGCTGGCGACCACCCGCGGCGCGACGATGTCGGGATCACCCTCGTAGGCCGCGACGAACTGGCGCTGGGCAGCGGCCTCCAGCGTGTAGTCCAGCTCCTCGCTGACCCGCGCCTTCAACTCCGCGAGCAGCGGTTTGACGTCCAGGCCGGGGGAGATCATGCCGAAGACCTTGGCGAAGCGGGACAGCTGGTTGAAGTCGGCCATCAGCGCCGGCCCGGCACCGGGGTACTGGATCTTGACCGCCACCTCGCGACCGTCCGCCCATACCGCGCGATGGACCTGCCCGATCGACGCGGCTGCGGCCGGTACGTCGTCGAAGGAACTGAACCGTGCGCGCCACGACGTGCCGAACTGCTCGTCGAGCACCCGGTGCATGGTGGCCGGCGCCATCGGCGGAGCGGCCTCCTGCAGGCGGGTGAGCGCCTCCCGGTAGGGCGCGGCCGATGCCTCGGGAAGCGCGGCCTCGAAGACCGACAGCGCCTGGCCGAACTTCATCGCGCCGCCCTTGAGCTGGCCCAGGACCGCGAACAGCTGCTCGGCGGTGCGCTGGGCGAGGTCTGCCTGGACGTCTTCAGGCGATTGACCGGTGAGGCGCCTGCCTAGGCCCACGGTCGCCCGACCGGCGACGCCCAGCGGCAAACTGGCCAGCCGGGCCGTGCGGGCCACACCGCGCTGCGGGATATCGGTCACGGCTCTATTCTGCCGTGTCCGTCGTGTCTGGGTTGGCTGGGCTTGCGGCGCCGCAGTCACAACCCTGGTGAGCGGGCCAGCTCCGGCGGCGCAACCGCCAGTCCGGCAGCTCCCATTCCAGGCTTGCTCCGATAGTGGCCGGCCGTTGGCGGTCCAGGTAGGCCAAGGCCTGCCCGACCGCCACACCCACCGTTGCCACGCACAGAGCGACGTCGGAACTGACCCGGCGGCGCGGCCGGGCGGCGAGTTGCACCGCAAGCGCCGGCCAGGCCGGATCACGGTCGGTCCGGTGCAGATCGGCACACTGCAGGCAGCTGCTGCGCCCGGGTAGCACGAGCGGGCCGATGATCCCCCGCTGGCCGTCCACGCTGGCCCGTAGGTGGGGCACCCGGTCTTGATGCAGGGCCGAGCGCAGCGAGGTGTCCACCGGCGCGGGGTCGGTGAGCACGACCAGGTCGGTGGACTCCGGCGGAATGGGGCCGGTCTGCACGTCGGGGGCATACCGGCGAACCGCCTCCTCGGCCGCGACGGCGAACCTGCGGCCCTCGTCGGCGGCCGTCACACCGCCGGGACAGGCGTCGGCGGCTGACACCTCACCGCTGTGCACCAACTGGATCCAGCCCACGCCGGCGGCGGCGAAGGTGGCGGCCACCGAGGTCGCCACCCTGGATGGGCCGTGGACCGCGACAGCAGCCGCCCGGCGGGCCTGCAGCACCGACTGTGCCGCGTCTGCATAGCGGGCCGTCAGCACACCGAACTCAGCCGTCAGCCGAGCCGGCGTCAGGAACGGCTGCCCGGACTGCGGCTCCGCGTCGGTCAGGAACCCGGCCTCGTCCAGCACCGCGGCGAGTTCGGCCGACCCGTCCGGCCAGTCGTCGGGCGCCGCCGGACGGGCGCCGCCGCCGGCGCGCCCCAGCAGCGCCGCCAGCTGCTCCGGCTCGACGTTCTCCACGATGATCCGGCGAGTGCCGAGTTCGAGTTGGACCACCCGCCGTGACCGCCACAGCACGACGGCAGCGCGGTTCACCCGCCGGGCGATGCGAGAGCCGGCCGGGGGGCTGCCGCCCGGCCGGCCGGCGGGGATGGAAAGCTGCTGCGGTGTCATGGCGAGGAACGCTGGCACACCTGGCCGACACCGACGGATTCCTATCCACAGGGCGCCAAACCCTCAACTTCGTATCCACACTTGTGGAGCGAGGTGTGGATAACCTTGGGACGACGCGCCGAGGCGTCGTTGACAGATTGTGGATAAGCCCGTGCCAATCAGTGCACAGATGTGCCGGGACATCCCCGGGAGCCCCGATCAAACTTTCCACAAACGCCCCGTCATCGGCGGTTGTTGTCACTGCGGCGGCTTAGGGTGACGGGCATGGTCGATCCATCACCGCCGATCGAGGTCCGGAGAAGTGCGCGGCGCCGTCGCACCGTGTCCGCCTACCGAGATGGCGACAAGATCATCATCTTGATACCCGCTCGCACCAGCAAAGCCGAGGAGCGGCGCCTGATCGTCGAAATGGTCGAGCGGGTCACCCGTCGCGAGGCCAGGACGGCCAAGGCCGGGCCGCGGGCCGGTGACAGTCACCTGCTCAACCGCGCCCGTCAGCTGTCCACCACCTATCTCGACGGGCGGCCGCAGCCCTTCAGCGTCCGCTGGGTGACCAACATGAACCATCGCTGGGGTTCGTGCACCACCGGTGACGGGACCATTCGGCTGTCACACCGGTTGCAGTCGATGCCTTCCTGGGTCATCGACTACGTCCTGGTGCACGAGCTGTGCCATCTGCTGGAGCCAGGGCACGGCCGGGCCTTCTGGGCGTGGGCCGAGCGTTATCCGCGCACCGAACGCGCCCGCGGGTTCCTGGAAGGGGTCGCGGCAGCCGCTCAGCTGCCGGAGCTGTCGGTGTGCGACTCGCCGGAGCTGGATGGTGGGTCGGCCGACGGCTTCGACTCTGTGGACGGCCTGTCATCGCCGGGCTGGGCCGTGCCAGGCTCGTCCACCAGGCTGCCGGGCTCCGCGCTGCCCGGTTCCGGTGTAGCGGCCTCAGCCGCCGCCTCGCCGCGGCCGGCTTCGTCGTCGGCCGTCTTGTCCGCGGGCTTGAACGTGGCGAGATCGGGGTCGTCAAGCTCCGGCATCTCCAGACCGTGAGAGGCGCCGTGCTCGGCCGCGAATCCCATCGGGTCATCGAGATCCTCAGCGCTGGGAAGCAGGTCCGGATGGTTCCATAGGCCATCCCGGGTCGAGGTGCCGTGCAACCGGTACATCGCCGCCCACAGTTCGGCGGCATCGCGCAATCGCCGGGGGCGCAGTTCCAGGCCCACCAGCGCGGCGAACGTCTGTTCGGCGGGCCCGCCAGAGGCACGCCTGCGCCGCATGGCCTCGGTCAGCGCCTGCCCTCCGGGCATCCGGTCGCCGGCCGCCTGGCTGACCACGGCGTCGACCCAACCCTCGATCAGTGCCAGCAGCGTCTCCAGCCGGCGCAGCGCGACATTCTGGGCCTCGGTGTTCTGCGGTTCGAACAACCCGCCGGTCAGCGCGTTCTGCATCGACTCGGGGTTGCTCGGGTCGATGTCGTTGAGCGCGGCAGAGATCGCGTCGGGATCGATGGATATGCCGCGACCGTAGGCGTCCACGGCTTCGATCAGCTGCTGGCGCAGCCAGGGCACGTGGCTGAACAGCCGGTGATGGGCCGCCTCCCGCAGGGCCATGAAGAGCCTGACGTCGGCAACCGGACGTTGGAGCCCCTCGGCCAGCGCGTCGAGGTTGGCCACCACCAGCGCACCGGTTCCGCTGGGCCCCAGCGGCAGCCCGACCTCGGTCGAGGAGACGACCTCATCCGCGAGCGCCGCGATGCCCTGCCCGAGCTGGGCACCGAACATCATGCCGCCGAGCTGAGCCATCATCGGCGCCATCGGCCCGGCCTGCGCCGCCACCTCGGGAGGAATCGCGCTCGACATCGCGGTGACCACCCGGCTGGCCACCGGATCACACAGCGCCGCCCAGGTGCCGATCGTCTTCTCCACCCAATCGACCTGGCTCCAGGCTTCAGCGGTGGTGATGCCCGATGGCAGGTCGGTGGCACCGTCGAGCCACAGGTCAGCAAGCCGCAGGGCGTCAGCGACGGCGGCCTTGTCGGCCGGTCCTATCCTGCGGTGCTGGGCCGCCAGGCTCGAAATGGCCAGCTGCCGGGCCAGGTCCCAGTTCACCGGCCCGCCGGAGCTGGACAGCAGCCGCTGCAACTCCGCGAACAACGGGATCTTGCCCGCCAGGTCATCTGGATCACGGCCTGGCTCGTTGCCGAACTGCCCGAATCCGAATCCGAAGTTGCTCATACCAGTCACGTTATCCTCCAACGCCTGATGCGCAGTGGCAGTGCCCCAACCGAGTGCGCCAGCAGCGAACGCGGCACCGGCCGAGAGGGGACCGGACCGCGCGGGTGGCGAGTTTCGGCCGCGCTCGGATGCGAGAACTCCGGCGCATGCGCATCGACCCGCGCAGCTCCGGCGCGTCCTGACGCGACGAGCTCCGGCGCGCGTCCGCGGCAGGGCGGGCCGGGCCGCCTACCGTGCGACCCATGGCATGGGTGTGGTGGTTGCTGGCTCCGGTTGCCAGCACTGCGCTGGGCGCGATCGTGATCTGGTGGCGAACTCCGGCCGAGACCGGTCGTCGCCGCCGCCGCGCGGATGCGATCTCCGAGCATCAGGCGCTCTTGCGGGCTCTTGCGCAGCAACCGCCGGTGGGGCTGAACCCGTCCGGCAGCCCGTCCGGCACCGCGCAGGTCGCCCCGCATCAGCCGGTCCTCGACGGTTCCGGACAGCCGGTCGTGAACTGATCCGTTTGGGCCGGTCCGACGACTACTGTGATCGCAATGTCTCGTCAGTTGCGCACCCTCATCGTCGGTGCCGTCCTGTGCCTGGTGCTGGGCATCCTCAGCTTCGGCATGCGGGTGCCCTACCTCGTCGAGAGCCCCGGACCGACGTTCAACACCCTCGGCAAGGACGGCGGCAAGGACATCATCGCCATCAGCGGGCATCCGGTCACTCCGACGACCGGGAATCTGAACCTGATGACGGTGTCCGCCGACACCCAGAACACCACCATCCTGGGCGCGGTGCGCGGCTGGCTGCGGCATGACGAGGTGGTGGTGCCGCACGACAGCCTGTACCCGCCGGGCACGTCGCAGCAGGAGCAGGAGGAACAGAACTCCCAGGACTTCCTGGTGTCCCAGCAGAACGCCGTCGAGGCGGCCGGTTGCGAACTCGGCTACCCCAAGGGGCTCGGGGTGAACTCGGTGGCGGCGGATTCGCCGAACGCGGGCGTGCTCAAGGGCGGTGACCAGTTCGTGTCGGTGGCCGGCACCCGCATCACCGACGACACGGGGCTGCGCAAGATCCTGGCGACCCGGCAGGCCGGTGACCGGCTGCCGGCGGTGATGCAGCGGGCGGGCAAGCAGGTCCGGGCCACCCTGGTGCTGCAGTCACCGGCCGCCGACAGCACCACGCCGCGGATCGGCATCACCATCATCCAGGGCTGCCTGCTGCCCTTCCAGGTCACCCTGAGCCTGACCGGCATCGGCGGGCCCTCGGCCGGGTTGATGTTCTCACTCGGCATCATCGACAAGATCAGTACCCACGACCTGACCCACGGCAGGTTCATCGCCGGTACCGGCACCATCGAACCGTCCGGCAAGGTCGGCCCGATCGGCGGCATCGCGCTGAAGATGATCGCCGCGCAGCGAGCCGGGGCCACGCTGTTCCTGGCTCCGGAGGCCAACTGCACGGAGGTCCGGGGCAATGTCCCGTCAGGGCTCGAGGTCATCAAGGTGACGACCCTGCACGACGCGATCGCCAACCTGGACGCCCAGGCCAGCGGCGCGGCGGTGGCCCACTGCTAGCTACCGGAAGTTGCTAGCTTTCGAGGGCCGTAGCCCAGTCCTGCCGAAACGCAGTAGCCCAGTCCTGCCGGAAGGCTGTAGCCCAGTCCTGCCGGAAGGCTGCAACCCAGTCCTGCCGGAAGGCTGCAACTCAGTCGGCCAGGGTGGCGCTCAGCGCCGCGACCAGGTTGGGGGCCAGGTCCGGCCCGGTCAGCAGGTCGTCGCCGGTCTCGGCAGTGCCCCGCAGCCGCAGGATGCTCGCCGACCGGCCGTCGCGCAGCACCGCCACCACCAGCCGGGCCTCCCGGCGGTCGGGGTGCTCCAGCGCGGCGCCGGCCACCGACTCGATCGCAAGGTCGTCCAGGTCCGGTTCGGCCGACGGCGGCAGCAGGACGATCTCCTGGCTCAGGGCGCAGCCGACCACCTCCTCCGGCCAGCCGATCTGGGCCAGCGCCTCATCCAGTGGCCCTTCGGGCAACTCCTCCTGGGCCACCGGGGTGATCGACTCGGCGGCAATCTCCGACGGATCGCCGGCCACCGCGTTGCCCAGGGCAGCCGCGGCGGCCGGATCGGCCGCCAGCACCCTGGTCGGCACCAGCGCGAACAGTGCCGGTGGCAGGTCCCAGCCGGCCAGGCCCACGTAGGCTTCGATCTCGACCGTGACGGCTTCGAGCAGGATCTGCTCGGGCTGGGCGGTGGGGCCGGCTGCTGATTCGTCTTCAGGCATGACTAGATCGTGCCATCCGCCGGAACCAGCGCCCGGCTCGGTACGTTGCTGTGAAAGGACAAGATCGGGACCGTTCCAGGCCAGCCGGTGCGGAGCTGTCCGGGCTGGACGCAGGTAAGGAGAACCTCGTGGCCATGCGGCCTGATATGCCGAGCATCCGGGTGTCGCGGCGTGGAAAGATCGTGATCGGAGTTCTGATCTCGCTCTTCGTACTGCTGTCGGTCCTCGGCTCGCTGGTACGCGTGTACACCAACTGGTTGTGGTTCGGCGAAGTCGGCTACCGCGGCGTGTTCAGCACCATCCTGTGGACCCGGATCGCGCTGTTCGCCACGGTGGGCCTGGCGATGGCCCTGATCATCGGGGCAAACGTCTTCCTGGCCTACCGGATGCGCCCGCCGTTCCGGCCGATCTCGCAGGAGCAGGAGAACCTGGAGCGGTACCGGGTGGCCCTGGAGCCGAGGAAGCGGCTGATCTTCGGGGCGCTGGTGGCGCTGATCTTCCTGGCGGCCGGCATGTCGGCCCAGAGCAACTGGAAGACCTGGCAGCTGTGGCGCAACGGCGAGTCCTTCGGCGTCCAGGACCCGCAGTTCCATCGCGACATCTCCTTCTTCGCCTGGGACTACCCGGCCTACCGGCTGCTGCTGGGGCTGGCCTTCAACGCGGTGGTGTTCTCGCTGCTGCTGAGCCTGGCGGTGCACTACGTCTTCGGCGCCTTCCGGATCGCCACGCCGGGCCCGAAGCTCACCATCTCCGCCCGCAGGCACGTCACCCTGCTGGTGTTCTTCTTCATCGTGCTGAAGGCCTGCGCCTACTGGCTGGACCGCTACGGCCTGGTGTTCTCGGGCCGCGGCAAGGTCACCGGCGCCTCCTACACCGACGTCAATGCCTCGCTGCCGGCCAAGACCATCCTGTTCTGGGTGGCGGTGCTGATCGCGCTGGCGGTGCTTGCCAGCCTGTGGCTCAAGAGCGCCCAGATCCCGATCATCTCCTTCGTGGTGCTGCTGATCCTCTCGATCGGGATCAACGGGATCTACCCGGCGATCGTGCAGCAGGTGACGGTCAAGCCGAACGCCAGCGAGAAGGAAGTCCCGTACATCGGCAGGAATATCGAGGCGACCCGGCAGGCCTACGGCATCGTCAAGGCCGAGGACGGCGGCAACGTCACCTACCAGCACTACTCGGTGACGGCCAGGCCCGACAACGACGCCCTGACCTCCACCGACCCCACCGTGTCCAACCTGCGCATCCTCGACCCGAACGTGGTGTCACCGACGTTCAGCAAGTTCCAGCAGTTGCGCAACCAGTACGGCTTTCCCACCAAGCTGGACATCGACCGCTACGAGGTGGACGGCCAGCGCTTGGACTACGTCGTCGGCGTCCGTGAGCTGGACCAGAGCAAGCTGACCGGCAACCAGACCAACTGGATCAACGCGCACACCTTCTACACCCACGGCTACGGTTTCGCGGCGGCCGCGGCCAGCAGCGACGTGACCAACACCAAGGAGTTCAGCGAGGGCGACATCCCCCCGAAGGGGCCGCTGGACCTCAGCACGCCGCAGGTGTACTACGGCGAACTGCTGCCCAGCTACTCGATCGTCGGGGCCGCCGGGTCACCGCGCGAGTACGACGGCGCGGACGTCAAGACCACCTACGCGGGCAGCGGCGGGGTGCCGCTGTCGAACATCTTCAAGCGGCTGGCCTTCGGCATCAAGTACCGCGAGACCAACTTCCTGCTCAACGACGCGGCCAGCGCCAAGGGCGCCAAGATCATGTTCGACCGGAACCCGCGGCAACGGGTGGAGAAGGTCGCGCCGTTCCTGACCGTCGACGGCGACCCGTACCCGGCGGTGATCGACGGGCGGGTCCAGTGGATCGTCGATGCCTACACCACGATCGCGAACTACCCGTATTCCGAGCGGCAGAACCTGTCGGACCTGACCACCGACTCGCTGACCGCGACCAACCGGACCGCGTCGCAGGCCGACAGCCAGGTCAACTACATCCGCAATTCGGTCAAGGCCACGGTGGACGCCTACTCCGGCAAGGTCACCCTGTACGCCTGGGACGAGAAGGACCCGGTGCTCAAGACCTGGATGAAGGTCTTCCCGAACCTGGTGCAGAAGCAGAACACGATGCCGGGCAGCGTGCTGGCCCACGTCCGCTACCCGCAGGACCTGTTCGAGGTACAGCGCAAGGCGATCGAGCAGTACCACATGGACAGCCCTCGGGACTTCTACAACGTGGCCGACAAGTGGACCGTCCCGAACGATCCGTACCTGGACTCGGCCGTCGCCCAGCCGCCGTACTACGTGCTCGCCAGCGCCCCCGGCAGCCACGGCGGCCGGCCGCAGTTCCAGCTGACCACCCCGATGAAGGTCAACAACAGCACCAACCTGGCGGCCTACATCACCGTCAACAGTGACCCCGGGCCCAACTACGGCAAGATGACCGTGCTCCAGGTGCCCAGCGGCACGGTCATCCAGGGTCCCGAGCAGCTTGCCAACACCTTCAGCTCCAACGCGACCATCTCCAAGGACATCTCGCTGCTGGACTCCGGCGGGTCCCAGGTCATCCACGGCAACCTGCTGACCCTGCCGATCGGCGAGTCGTTCCTCTACGTCGAGCCGCTGTACGTGCAGGCCTCGGGCTCCACCGGCTACCCGATCCTGCAGCGAGTGCTGGTGGCCTACGGGGACAAGATCGGTTACGCCGGAAACCTCGCCGACGCCCTGGCGAACCTCAGCAAGGGCTCGGTCGGGGCGTCCCTGATCGACGGGAGTTCCGGCGGCCAGAACAACAGCAGCAGCCCGACCCCGTCGACGTCGCCGCCGGCGTCGTCCTCGCCCAGCGTCGAGCCGACCAGCCCACCGGTGACCGGCAGCCAGGCCCAGGTGCTGCAGCAGCTGAACACCGCCCTGACCAGGCTGCAGGCCGCCTACCGCAGCGGTGACTTCGCAGCCATCGGCCAGGCCCAGGCGGAGGTGCAGCGGCTGACCAACGCCTACCTCAAGGCCCAGTCGGCGACGCCCACCAAGCCGACGCCGAAGCCGTCGTCCTCGCCGTCCTAGCTGGGGGGTCTTGGTGCTGGACCGGGGCCGGGCACGCTGCCCGGCCCCGATTTGGCGGGGGGATGAGCGGCAGGTAGTGTTGGACCTACCGACGCGGGGTGGAGCAGCTCGGTAGCTCGCTGGGCTCATAACCCAGAGGTCGCAGGTTCAAATCCTGTCCCCGCTACAACGTAGGTCCCAGGATACAAGGCCTCCAGCGCACCGCGCTGGAGGCCTTGCTCGTTGTGACCCTGGCGTGACCCTCACCACGAGGCGGCAGGGCACGTCCTCGGCCGTGACGAAGCACCACAGAGCGATACGGTGCCTTGTTCGCATTGAGGGGGCCAGGGTTCGAATCCCCTCAGCTCCACCATGACACGCTTACTCGAACCACTGACCCGAAAAATGTCAGCGAGTACCGGTGTTTGGTGATCTTGGACGGGTCCGGTCGTATGACCGGGCCCGTTGTCGTTGCCGGGGCCAGTTAGGCGAACCAGAGAGCTATCGGGCGAGCGGCTCTGGCCGAGTGCCAGCGTCTTCTGTCGCTGGTAGACCCAGGACGCTTCTCGGATCTCGCCGAAGGGCGGGTTGAGGACGTCGTTGGTGACCGTGACGTGGTTGTCGTCGTTCAGGTAGAAGCGCTGGTAGAAGGTCTGGTTCAGTTGGCGGCGGCTGTCGTCGGGTGCCTGGCGGTACAGCCGGGCCGGGTCGGCGACGAGATCGAGTGATTCTCGGAGGCGTTGGGCACCGAGCGCGAGCTGGCTGCCGGTGTCGGCGAGTTGGGCTTGTATGCGGGCCCGTTCGAGATGGATGGCATTGCTGCGTTGTTGGATCTTGGCCCTGGTCAGTACGCCGTCGGCGGCGAGGTCGATGAGGCGGTGTAGCTGGCGTTGCCTTCCAGGCCTACGCGGTAGGTGCCGATGTAGGTCTGGCCGGGCGCGGCACTGGTGTCTGCGCCGCCCATCTCGTCAATGAGCGAGCCGTTGGGGGTGGGAATGCTCCTGGTCGGGGCTTTGGCAGTGGCCGAGCTGTGCCTCGTGGGAAGACTGGTTGGAAGGCTCCCGGGCTGTCACTGGGGCGGGGCGGGGCGGGGTGCTTGCCGCGGGCGGTGACGTAGGCGAGCCCGAAGACGAGGACGATGCGCAGCCTGCGAGCGCCAAAGGTAGAGCGAGGCTGAGCAGCGCGATGGCAGCCCGCCAGTTGCGCCGAGATGGCAGCGTGCAAGTGGGAGTACCGCGCATCCGTCCCCTCCAAGATCATTTCACCGGGAGGGGGGGTATCGCTGCCTCATCCCCCGAACTGGCAATCTGTCCGTTTATTGCGGTCGTGAATCTATCGTTTAGTATTGCGCGCGACAAGCGATTCATGCCCTGGCAGCTGCCGCATCATCACTTCTACGACTCTGCTTGCCGCGCGCCCCGCAGCAGCACGATCAACTGCTGCTGGGAGTTGACGCCGAACTTCCGGAACACCGAGGACAAGTGGTTCCTGACCGTGCTCCGGGCCAGGTACAGCGAGTCGGCGATCCGCGGCACCCGGTCACCGGCAAGTAGCCGTTGCACGATATCTATCTCGCGCGGTGAGAGCTGACTAAGGTCCAGCGGTGCGCCCGGTGATGTGGGCGACTCGGCAGCAGGCGGTTGGCCACTCAATCAGGCCTCCGACGGATTCGTTGTCCCGGCGGCGATGGTGGTCGCGGGCTCTCATGTATCTGATGGCTGATCAGACTATAAGACGGCAATGCATGAGACGCAAAGGCCTAGGACTTATCGTCTCTGGATTCACACACATGGGACGTATGTGCTTGTACGACCATGCCGTCCACCCCCGCTCCCTTGTCCGACGCCACGGCCGAGTTTGGCCGACGCGTCCGGGCCCGACGCAACCAACTGGGCCTCAGCCAGGAAGCGCTGGCCGACATCGCCCGACTGCACTGGACGTTCGTCGGCCAGGTCGAGCGCGGGCGGCGCAACCTCACCTTGCACAACATCCTCAAGCTCGCAGCAGCGCTCGAACTCGATCCCGGCGAATTGCTACACGGCATGCCGGGGCCACCGTAGCGGTTTGACAGCAGTCCAGAGAGCCGCTCCTTCCACCGTCTGGGCCGCCGGCCGCCGAGCTGATCGACCAGTCACTACGGTGGCTCTACGCCGGCGCGTGCCGCCAGGTCAGGGTGATTCCGCAGCTGCCTCGCAGTACAGCCGGAAACGCTCGATAGCGAATGGTCAAGCTGATCACGCCGCCCCCGGCGCTACTATGCGGCCGTGAACAAAGGTGGCGGCGTCAACTTCCACGCCATCCATCTCGGCGATCTGCCGGGCTGGTTGGGTGCTGTAGGCACCGTAGCAGCAGTCAGCCTGGCGCTGTATCAAGTCAGCAAGGAGCGCAGCGCGCGTGAGGCGGATAAGCGTGAGGCTGCTACGGCCAACCGGCGTCGCCAAGCCCGGCGGGTAAGTGCATGGTATGCCGGTGATGCGATGGGTGGCGACAGCGATACTTTGATGTATGTCGTAAACGGCTCAGACCAGCCGGTGTACGAGGCGGTCGCTTGGCTCATTATCGCTCAGGGAGCTGGGCCCTAAGCAGGGCGAAGATCATGTCAAGCTGCCCGGCGGGGAACACAATTTCGATCGCTATAGGGCGTTCTTGAATATCCCACCCGGCAGATGGGCTGTTACATTCCCTGCCACGTGGCGTGGAATGCACGCTCAGCCGGGTATTGAAATTGGTTTCACTGACTCTGCCGGTCACCACTGGATACGTCGCAATAATGGCGGATTAGAGGAAATATCGCAACCACCCTTTGACTACTACGGTATCTATAAACCGGCTCATTATTCGGCCCTGCTGGCGATCAACGACAGCGGTACGCACCGCTGATAACTAGCTATGTGCATCCGGGGCTCCCGACCCGTTTCCGGGGGTCGGCACTTCAATCGTCGAGGCCAGGGCGTACGTCCCAGACTGAGCCGCTAAGCCATGCTGCTGAGGGCCTGCGGATAAGCTCCCAGGTCCTGGCAGGGCACTCGCCACCATCGCTCAGGAGACTGAGAAAGCGCGCACCGGCGTGCCGAACCCGCGGTTCCCAGAACTAACTGCCAGGCTTTAAGTATGACGACGTGGCATGAGCACCCTGGTAATGCTGACCTGTTGCGGCGGTTGCGGGGGGGCGATTAGCGACGGCGGCCGCGTGTTGGTTTTTCTCGGGGCGGGAGTGTCGTTCGGCGCGGCTCGAGCCGGCGGTCGGATGACATTCGACAACGAGAAGTACAAGCCATGGCCTCCGCACGACCTCATCGACCTTGGATGGTCGAGCGGTGACGACGACCTACCGCTGCCCTTCTGGCCCTGGCTCGTCCATCGAATGCTCCGCCAACTTGCGAGTTTCGCCGAGTCCCACGAGCACGTGTCGTTGCGGAAGTTCTTCAGCGAAGAAGGTCCGCTCGACTGCGCCCAGCTCTTCCGCCAAACCGTGGGCGAGGCGAACTACCGCGAGTTCTTACTTGAGCAGTTCGACATCGGACGCCACCCCTTTATTCAGGTAACTCCGAGTCACACGGCGCTCAGAGAACTCAATCTGCCGCTGCTGTTTACCACGAACTACGACGAGCTCATTGAAGCCGCCTACCAGCAGGCTGGACAGCCGCTGCGGGTCAGCGTATCGGAGCAGCAGTTCCTGGCCCGGCGGGCAGAAAAACCGGCCCGACACCTCGTCAAGCTGCACGGGTCAATCGACCAGCCCGACACCATCGTGCTGACCCGCACCGACTACGCCCGGGCTCGGAGCGACCGCAAGGAGATGCTCAGTCTGCTGCGCAGTGAGCTGGTTGAAGCGTCGTTCCTGTTCGTCGGATTCAGCTTGAGCGACCCAAATTTCGGGCTCATACATGACGATATTCGTCTGGTCTATGGCATGAACTTGCCCGCCTCCTGCACGGTCCAAGGGCGTCGTGATCCAGTGAAAGAGCGCTAACTTCGGTCCATGGATATCAATACGATCTGGCTGAATGGCTGGAACCAGTTGCCTGACTTCCTGCAACGGATCAACCCGGCATTCATCGAAGCCAGTTAGACGCCATGCTGTTTGCTGAACCAGGCCAGGCGCGACTGGGACCCATGGGGCATGCCGAGCCGCGAGTCAATTGGTTACTGACGTCGACACGCCCGGAGGCCGCGCGCAGTCGGGAGGCGGTGAACAACTGGTACACCGCCTTTCCCGACCCGGATGGCCTCTTCGGCCGCCGGCTGCGATCGACCGATGACGTCAGTCATGCGCAGGCCCTAGATGAGTTGTTCGTGCACCAGCTGTTAGCACGACCAGGGCGGACAGTGCGGTATGAGGAGGACGGGACCGGGCCAGACTTTCGGGTCTACGAGCAGGGGGAGCTGATTGCGTCGGTCGAAGTCGCCTCCCTGTTCGAGAAAGCTGAGTGGAGAGTCGAGGACCGGCGACACAATCGACTTGTTGACGAGCTGAACCGCCGGCTTGATCTGTCCCTGGGATACTTCCTGGACTTCGAAATCGACAATCCCGCTGGCACCGGCGATCCAGCACCGGCTCGAGTCGAACGCTGGGTACGGCAGCAACTGCGTGGCCTGCCCGATCCGCATTGCGCGCCGGTTCGCGGCGATGGCGAGTTCGGTGAGTTCACCCGCCTGTACCGCCATGAAAGCGTGCAGGTCACCATGCGGTTCTGGCCGATCGCACCCGACAAGATCCCGCCACCCGGCTCACCGAGCCGGATCGTTGGCACGGGACGGACCTCCGGCGGCGTGGTCACCGATGCCGAGCGCTTACGCGACCGTTTGGAGGAGAAGGCCGGCGGTAAGTACGACCTGCGGTCAGCTGCCTTCCTGGTGATCGTGGCGGTACACGCCGCCTTCTGCGACGATGACGACTTCGTCGCCGCCCTCTATGGCGCAAACGCCGTGCGTTACACCATTGGCGGCAGAGGCGACGTCGAGCACGTGAGAGTGAACGACGGTGTCTTTGGCCCCCGGGATGCCCGGCAAGGCGGCAAATCCGGCTGGAAGAATCAGCGACTGTCAGCGGTTTGCCATCTGGCCGCCCCCACTTTGTGGGAGCCCACCAAGACCACCAGCGTCCTGTTCCACAACCCCTTTCCTGCAAAGGCGCTACCGAGGCTGTTTGCACCCACCCGCGAGTTCGCCGTTATCGAGTCGACCAGCGAGCGACGGCGGCTGGATTGGCTCGACGGACGTGGACTGCTCTGAGCAGGAGCTGACAGCGACAGCGCCCGGCGGTGCTGGAGCTTCGCCCACGGAAGGGTGGCCAGCGAAGCCGGTACGCTGCATTACCCGCGCCGCAGCCGCGCGGCCTCCGAGCGCAATAAACAGACGAACCGTCTACTTATTTCTGTCCTAAATCTCCCAAAGTGTCTGCAGGGCTGACTGCGGCCTGCTAGCTTCCGTCCCAGCATTGTCCTGCCCAATAGCGCCCGATTGTCTGCGCAGTTGGACTGTCTGACTGCGAGGGATCGGTTTGAAGCGTCGGCTTGGTAGCAGAGCTGCGCTGTTGCGCTGTCTGCTGATCATGGCATTGACTGCAGCTGTGCTATCCGCTGTGCAGCTCTCGGTGTCACCGCAGGTGAGCCGGGCAAGGGCTGACACGGCGACCGGGGCGGCCGGCTTGTTCGTGCCAACCCAGGGCACACTGCTCGATACTCGGTCGGGGGTCGGTGGCCTATCCGGTCCGGTGGCTGCCTATACCTGGTATCCGCTGCAGGTGGCCGGGCTGGCCGGCGTGCCCACCAGCGGCGTGTCCTCGGTGCAGGTGTCGGTCACCGCCTTCGACCCCTCGCTGTCAGGGTATGTACAGCTGGCGGCTAGCGGCACCGCGGCGGTGACGACGTCGGCGCTGCTTTACACCGGCGGCGGCGGCTCGTTCTCGGCGAGCTCGATCGTCGCTCTTGGCGCGGACGGCAAGATCCGGTTGCTGTCACAGCGCTCGGTGAACGTGCTGATTTCGGTGCAGGGCTATTACACCGCCGGGACGGGTGAGGCCTTGCCGGGCGGGTACGTGCCGGTGGCCCCGGCCCGGTTGGTCGATACCCGGGTCGGGGCCGGGCTGCCGCAGGCCGACCTAGCGCCCAACTCGACCACAACCATCAAGGTCGGCGGCCTGGCGAACGTGCCCGCTGACGCCTCGGCGGTGTTCGTGATGCTGACCGCTATCTCGGGCAGCAGCATCGCCGGGTACTTCACGCCGTATCCCACGGGCGCCGCTAGGCCGGCGAACGTGTCGCTGAACTACCTGGCGGGCACCGCCACCATTCTTGGTGCGGCAGTGGACCTCGGCACCGGTGGGCAGTTCAACCTGTGGGTCGGTCCGGCCGGCACCGCCATCGACCTGGTGGTCGACGTCGTCGGCTACTACACCGCCACCGCCGGAGCGGGCGGGGCGTTCACCCCGGCCGCCGCCCGCGTCTACGACTCGAGGATCTCGCCGAGCGTCGAGATCCCGGGTAGCGCCACCCGCAAGGTGGCCGTCGGCGGCGTCGCCGGCGTGCCGCTGCCTTCCGACGGGATCAGCGCCTATGCGCTCGGTCTCCAGGTGCTTCACCCCGGACCGAACATCGGCTTCGTCGCCGTCGGCCCCGGCGACAAAACCAACGCCTTCGTCTCCTCCGTCTACCTCACCCCGGGCGACGGACTGCGCAGCAACCTCGTCATCGCCCCACCCGGCCCCGACGGCACGATCCAGGTTTTCAACCACTCACCCGACCCGATCGACATCGTCCTCGACGTCGAAGGGTGGTACACCGGGCCACCGGGGTTGCCGGTCGTAGACTCCGCGACTCACCCGGAGCTGAGCTGGTCGGCTCCGGGCGGCTCGAGCTTCAGCTTCTCGATTGCGGACAGCGGCACCGGTTCGGCGGCCAGTTCTTTCAGCTACAGCCTCGACCAAGCGCCGGCTGTCACCATCCCGAGCACCACGACGACGGTCACGCTGACCCCACCGACCGCCCTAGGCGCTCACACCTTGTCGGTGACCGCCATTGACCGGCTAGGCCGGCGCTCGCCGCCGAACGACTACACCTTCAACATCGGCTCGCCGCCGGCTGCCCCAAGCGGGGTGATGGTGACAGCCGGAGCATCCGCGGCAGATCTCAGTTGGTCAGCCGGGCAGGACAACGGTGCGCCGACCCTGGGTTTCACCTTCTGGGTGATCGATCGCACCACCGCCAGCCCAGCTCAAAACCTCGGCAGTTGCACCCGCTGCACGCACTTCGTGCTGCAAGGGCTCAATCCCGACCACAGCTACGCGGCTCAGGTCGCCGCCGTCAGCGCCGCCGGCCAGAGCGCAGTCAGCACCAGCAGCGATTTCGACCCGGTGGGCGATGCCATCAGCTGCGCAGCCGGTGACGACACCTGCGCAATGCAGGACATCAGCCAACCGGTCAACACCGATCCGCTGTTCGCCAACTATGACCTGAGCGGTACGGATGGTGGAACGGCGACCGCCAGCCCGGCGGGGATCTCCAGTACGCCGGCCGAGACCTCAGCGACGACAGACCCGCAGTGCGCGCTTGCGCCGGCCCAACGGGTCGGCAGCTGGGTCTGCGACGACGCGGCCACCAGCAGCGGCTCGACCACCAGTCAGCCCAGCTCTGCCATGGTTGGGCGGGAGGGCTACTGCTCGGCAACCGGCTGTTGGAACCGGCTCGATGACTTGGTGGCTTCGTGGAGCGCTGACTTCACATACGGTTGGGGCAGCACCCGTCTGGGCACGGGCACGGCTTCGATCACCTGGAAGCTGGCCGGTGCCCGCAGCTACAGCAAACCCATCCGCTGGAAGGCTAGCGGGCAGACCCGCAACGTGGTGTTCAGCGCCGCTATGTTCAACGGCGCACCAGGGGTGCCGCATGGCGGTAGCGAGATACGTAAGTCGCGCTCAGTCAGCCCCAGCACCGCCGTCGTCGGTCCCGACACTTCGGTCAGCTGGTCCCCCAATGGCTACAGCTTCTACAACAACACGATGTACGACCACAACGTCGTCACGGAATTCTCCTGGAACGTGCCTGGCTACCCGGGCTACTGGTACCTCTACGTCCGCAGCCTCTGCTCGCATACCAAAACCCTGGGCAGCTCGGCTCAGTACCGCTTTGGCTCGCTAACCGATCTGCCCGGCGATAAAGCGTCGGCTGGCTGGCATTACTAAGGCGAACGAGGTAACCGATGGACCGCGCAGACTTTCATCACCCCGAATCAGGCTGGGCCGAAGAGCCCGACGACGTTGACTCGATTGACTTCAGTCCGACCGTCACTATCGTCTATTTCGCCGATGAAGACACCTGGCAGGCGGTCTGGGGTGGTAGGCAGCAGCTCGGAGAGTTCGAAGGAACCCGTGAGGAAGCGATCGCCTGGGCCCGCGAACGGTGCGACACCATTCGGATCTACTCCCTGATACAGCGTGACATAGTAGATCTAGCACCAGACGACCAATAGCGACCGGGACGGTCGTGTGGCGCGACGGTACAACACCTCCGGACGTGTGTTTGCAGCATGGACGACCTAGGCAACGGTGGGAATCTGCCCCCAGCTCTCACACGCCAGATCGCTCTGCTTGACTACCTGGCGGATTGCCGCAGCGAATCTTCCTTCGCGCTGCTGCCACCCTGGCGGAGATAAGTGGCACGGAGGCCAACCAACTCGTACGGAGGCCATGCGACCTCACATATCTCGCTAGCAAATTCCTGTAAACGCCGAATAGCGGTCTTATCTAGGTCTATAAGCGCTGCTCGGTTCACCGGGCCGCCTGCTGATCTTGACCTGGGTCGGCGCCACTGAGGGCGGACTGCTGGAACGGCGGCCCTTACCCTGACCTGGGCGGCGGGGCGAACATCGGCTGGTATCCGCACTATCAATCCTGGGACTACGTGCGAATGTTCGACTACTACTGGCACCAGCTACAAACCAAAGTCAGCTACCAGAGCGTCACGATGAGCAGTGCCTACACCTCGGCCGAAGCCGGCGACGTCTACATGTGTGACTGGGGCCGCGGCGCGGGCTGGTCGGATGTGTCGATCGAGACCGGGCTGGGGACCTTCGCCAACTGGGGCTACTGGACCGAGACCACCCCACCATCCGGGCCAGCATGAAGACGGTCAATCCTACACTTCAATACCT
>NZ_DASVQG010000147.1:0-1933 GCF_036389215.1 Jatrophihabitans sp. | reverse complement strand
GGCGGCGGCCGGTGAGCCCTCGACCACGATCGCCCGGGCGATCAGGTCGTCCACCAGGCTCGACACGGTGGCCTTGGTCAGCCCGGTGCGCTGGGCGAGTTCGGCCCGCGAGCTGGGTGCCACCGCCAGCGCCGTGGTGATCAGGCTGAGGTTGTGCCGCCGGACGGTCTGCTGACCTGCCGGTGCGCCCGGTGCCGTCATCGCTCTGCCGTCATCGCTCTGCCGTCATCGGTCTGCCGTCATCGCTCTGCCGTCATCGCTCTGCTGTCATCGGTTGAGGTACTTGCCCGCCGCGTCGGCATAGCGCTCGCGCAGCCCCACGGTCGGCGCAGCCTCGAATACCGCCGAACCGCCCAGCTCCCAGACCGGCGGCTGGGCCGTGCCGGCCAGTACCCAGGCGGCCTGCCGGGCGGCGCCGTCCGCGACGTACTCCCCGGGCTGGGGGACCGTGACCGGCACCCCGAACACCGACGGCGCGATCCGGCAGACCGCCTCGGACTGCGCGGCACCGCCGATCAGGTGCACGCCCGACACCGACACGCCCTGTGCGACGAGCGCGTCGAGGCCCGCTGCCAGGCCGCAGAGCATGCCCTCGACCGCAGCCCGGGCCAGGTTCGCGGGCTGGGAGTTGGCCAGCGTCAGGCCGTGCACCGCGCCGGTGGCGAGCGGCAGGTTGGGGGTCCGCTCACCCTCCAGGTACGGCACCACCGTCACACCGGCCGCCCCTGGCTCCGCGGACAGTGCCAGGGTGCTGAGCTCGGCCAGGCTGACCCCGAGCAACCGGGCCGCGGCGTCGAGCACCCGGGCGGCGTTGAGGGTGCAGACCAGCGGCAGGAAGGCACCGGTGGCGTCGCTGAATCCGGCCACCAGGCCGCTCGGATCGGCGGGCTGCACGTCGCTGCGGGCACAGGCCACCCCGGACGTTCCCAGCGACACCAGCACGTCCTCGCCGACCTGCACGCCCAGCGCGCCGGCGGCGTTGTCACCGGCGCCCGGCCCGATCAGCAGCGAGCCGCCGCCAGCAGGCCGGCCGACCTCGGCAGCCACCTCGGCGGGACCGGCGACCCGGGGCAGCGCGGCCTCGTGGCCCAGCCCGCGAACCAGCAGGTCGGTGCGGTAGCTGTTGCTCCGGCCGTCGAAGTAGCCGGTACCGGAAGCGTCGGAGCGGTCGGTCACCAAGCCGGCGAGATCAGCGGCACCGGCCAGCTTCCAGCTGAGCCAGTCGTGCGGCAGGCAGACCGCGGCGGTCCGGGCGGCGTTCTCGGGCTCGTGCTCGGCCAGCCAGCGAAGCTTGGTCACCGTGAACGAGGCCAGCGGCACGCTGCCGGTCGCCTCGGCCCAGTACCGCGGCCCGAGTTCGGTCACCAACTCCGCCGCCGCGGCGGCCGACCGGGTGTCGTTCCACAGCAGGGCCGGACGCACCACCTCACCATCGGCATCCAGGCAGACCATGCCGTGTTGCTGGCCGCCGACACTGAGCGCGGCCACGTCGGCCAGGCCACCGGCCTGTTCCAGGGCGGTCTGCAGCGCCTGCCACCAGGCGTCCGGGTGCACCTCGGTGCCCTCGGGGTGCCCGGCCCGGCCCTGCCGCACCAGCTGCCCGGTGTCGGCGTCGCGGATGACTACCTTGCACGACTGGGTGGAGGAATCAACCCCGGCGACCAGGCGGTTGCCGCTTCGCTGCGCGCCTGCCTCGCCGGCGCTCGCTCGATGCTCGCTCAGCACGGCTACCGGGCCCCCGTCAGGTGCTCCAGCGCGAGCTGGTTGAGCCGGACGAAACCGAAGCCCTTCTCCCCGGTGGTGTCGGGGTCGAACTCCTCGAAGCTGCTCGGATCGGCCAGTAGCCCGGCGTAGCCCTCGCCGTCGTTCAGGGTCGGCTGGGACAGTTCGCCGACCCTGGCGTGGGCCAGCGCCTCCTGCACCTCGGGGTCGG
>NZ_DASVQG010000146.1:0-5810 GCF_036389215.1 Jatrophihabitans sp. | reverse complement strand
CGAGTTCACCGCCGACGCGGTGATCCTGGCGATGGGGTCGGCGTACAAGAAGCTCGGGGTGCCCCGGGAGGATGAGCTGTCCGGCCACGGGGTGTCCTGGTGTGCCACCTGTGACGGCTTCTTCTTCCGCAACCAGCACATCGTCGTGGTCGGCGGTGGCGACACCGCCATGGAGGAAGCCAGCTTCCTGACCCGGTTCGCCGAGTCGGTGACCGTGGTGCACCGGCGGGACACGCTGCGGGCCTCGCGGATCATGGCCGAGCGGGCGCACGCCAACCCCAAGATCCGGTGGGCCTGGAACTCCGAGGTTGCCGAGATCCACGGCGATGCCAAGGTCTCGGGCCTGACCCTGCGCGACACCCGCTCGGGCGAGACCCGCGAGATCGAGGCCACCGGCCTGTTCATCGCCGTCGGCCACGATCCCCGATCCGACCTGGTGAAGGGTCAGATCGAGCTGGACGACGAGGGGTACATCCTCACCGACGGCCGTTCCACCCGCACCAACCTGGCCGGCGTGTTCGCCGCCGGCGACGTGGTCGACCACATCTACCGGCAGGCGATCACCGCGGCCGGCAGCGGCTGCCAGGCGGCGCTGGACGCGGAGCGGTTCCTGACCGCGCTGGAGTCGGTCGGCGACGCCCAACTCGCCGCCATGGAACGCTGAGACGGCTCCGCCCGGTAGCCGCTTCGGGGAAGGGTTGCGGCCCGTCCCGTGTTAGGTCCACAGCACATCATTCTCGAACCAAAAGGAGTCGCCGTTATGGGTGCCAACACCCCCGCCGTCACTGATGCGAGTTTCGCCAAGGAGGTTCTGCAGTCTGACAAGCCGGTGCTCGTCGACTTCTGGGCCGAGTGGTGCGGGCCGTGCCGGTTGGTCGCCCCGGTGCTCGAAGAGATCGCAAGCCAGCACGGTGAGAAGTTGCAGATCGTGAAGCTGAACGTCGACGAGAACCCGAACGTGACCAGGGACTACCAGGTCATGTCCATCCCGACCCTGTCGGTATTCCAGAACGGCAAGGTCGTCAAGACGATCGTCGGCGCCAAGCCGAAGGCCGCGTTGCTCAACGACCTGGCCGCCTACATCTCCTAGGGGCGGCCGATACTTCCGAGGGGAACGGCCGACCCCTTCGACTCGACGGGCCGGTCTGCCGTTATCCGACGGCGGACCGGCCCTTTCGCGTTGCCCACCGGCGCGCTCACGCACCTTGATGAGAGCGGTCAGCGAGCCGGGGTCAGCGACTTGCCGACGGACGTGCCGAAGATCCGCTCCAGGGCGTACTCGACGTCATAGCGCCACGACACGGTCGAGCGAAGCTCCATCCGCAGCCGCGGGTAGCTGGGGTGGGGGCGAACCGTCTTGAACCCCACCGAGCGCAGGTAGTCCGCCGGCACCAGGCAGCCTCGCGAGGTCGGCCCGGTGGACCCGAACGCTTCGATGGCCTTGACGCCCCGGGGGACCAGTTCGGCGGCTACCGCCTGGGCGAGCATCCGGCCGACGCCGCCGGAGCGCCAGTGCGGCGCCACGTAGGCGGTGAGCATCAGCACCGCGTCCCCGGAGACCGGCGAAGTCGGAAACGACATGGCCCGCGGCACGAAACCTGGCGGGGCGAACATCGCGTAGCCGACCGGTTCGACGCCGACGTAGGCCACCTTGCCGCAGCTGCCCCAGTCCAACAGCGTCGCCGACAGCCACGCCTCCTTGGCGAGCTTCGCCTCCTCCGGCTGCATCGGCCGTGGATCGGCCAGGGGACCCAGTTCCCAGAACAGGCAGGTTCGGCAACTGGCGGGCAGGTCTTCGAGATTGTCGAGTGTGAGTGCTACTACCCGACGCGACACCGACATGCCGTCTAGCTAAGCCGACTCGGGTCGTAGCTGTCCAGGAATGTCGCCAGCCGTCCGATCGCCTCGGTGAGGATGTCGGCATGCGGCAGTGTGACAATGCGAAGATGGTCCGGGTACGGCCAGTTGAAGCCGGTCCCCTGGACGAGCAGGACACGCTGCTGGCGCAGCAAATCCAGCACGAAGCGCTGGTCGTCGGCGATCGGGTAGTGCTCGGGATCCAGCCGGGGAAAGACGTAGAGCGCGCCCTTGGGCTCGACGCAGCTGACCCCGGGAATGGCTCGCAGTGCCGCCACCGCGGCGTCGCGCTGCTCGAGCAGCCGGCCGCCGGGCAGCACCAGGTCACGGATGCTCTGCCGGCCACCCAGGGCGGTCTGGATCGCGTGCTGGGCGGGCACGTTGGCGCACAGCCGCATGTTGGCCAGGATGGCGAGGCCTTCGAGGTAGCTGGCGGCATGCTGCTTGGGGCCCGAGGCCATCAGCCAGCCGGACCGGAAGCCGGCCAGCCGGTACGCCTTGGACAGGCCGTTGAAGGTGAGGGTGAACAGGTCCGGAGCGATCACCGCGAACGGCGTGTGGGTGGCGTCGTCGTAGAGGACCTTGTCATAGATCTCATCTGCCAGCACCACCAGGCTGTGCTGGCGGGCCAGTTCGGCGATCTCCTGCAGGATCTGCTCCGAATAGACCGCGCCGGTCGGGTTGTTGGGGTTGATCAGCACGAGCGCCTTGGTACGCGGGCTGATCTTGGCGCTCAGGTCCTCCAGGTCGGGCTGCCAGCCCGCCGATTCGTCGCAGCGGTAGTGCACCGGCCGGCCGCCGGACAGCGAGGTGGCCGCCGTCCACAGCGGGTAGTCCGGCGCCGGGATCAGTACCTCGTCGCCGTTGTTGAGCATCGCCTGCAGCGACATCACGATCAGCTCGCTGACGCCGTTGCCCAGCCAGACGTCATCGACGGTGACCCCGGAGTCCAGGCCGCGGTCCTGGTAGTGCTGGACGATCGCGGTACGCGCCGAAAGCACCCCTTGGGAGTCGGAATAGCCCTCGGCATTCCGGAGATTGCGGATCACGTCGACCAGGATCTCGTCCGGCGCGGTAAACCCGAACGGTGCCGGGTTGCCGATGTTCAGCTTCAGGATGGAATGCCCCTGGGCCTCAAGCCGCTTCGCCTCGGCCAGCACCGGTCCTCGGATGTCGTAACACACCTCGGCGAGCTTGTTCGACTGC
The DNA here is from genome assembly GCF_036389215.1 of Jatrophihabitans sp. Classification (GTDB taxonomy): domain Bacteria; phylum Actinomycetota; class Actinomycetes; order Mycobacteriales; family Jatrophihabitantaceae; genus Jatrophihabitans_A. The sequence continues at coordinate 2,747 of NZ_DASVQG010000146.1, read as the reverse complement.
GTCAGATCCACCGGAAGAGGGTGTCACACCTGATGTGGCCGCGACCATCCCGAGCATTCGCGGCGACCGCCGTGATACACATCGGGCATGGAATACGCCGAAGTGGTACGCAAGCGCCGGATGGTTCGCAATTACCAGTCGGACCGGCCGGTGCCGCGGTCAGTGCTGGCCGAGATACTCGACTTGGCGATCCGGGCGCCCTCGGCGGGGTTCAGCCAGGGTTGGCACTTCCTGGTGCTCGACACCCCCGAAGACCGGTCGGTGTTCTGGAATGCCACCGTGGAGCCGGACGCGGAGCCCGATGCCTGGTTACAAGGCCTGCAGTCCGCACCAGTACTCATCCTCGCGTTATCTGACAAAAGTGCATATATCAGCCGCTACGCTGAGCCCGACAAGGGCTGGACCGATCGGGACGAGGCCCATTGGCCGGTTCCCTATTGGCACATCGACACCGGCATGGCGAGCCTGCTGATCCTGCTCGGTGCTGTGGACCACGGGCTGGCCGGTTGCTTCTTCGGGGTGCCGGCGGAGCGGCACGACGAGGTCAAGAAGGCACTCGGCGTACCGGGCCGGCTTTCGATCATCGGCGTGATGAGCGTTGGCCACCCGGCACCGGACCGCAGGTCACCCTCGCTCAAGCGGGGGCGCCGGCCAGTGGCCGAGGTGGTCTCCTACGGCCGGATGCAGCCCGGCGAGTCCGAGTAGCCGAAGAGTCCGACCCAGCCGGCCTAGGAGGGCTGGTCCGCGGCGGGTGCGGTCGCAAGCCGCGGTGCGATCACCGCGATGATCCGCTCCAGATCATCGATCGAGCCGAACTCGACCGTGATCTTTCCCTTGCGCCGCCCCAGCTCGACCTTCACCCGCGTCTCCAGGGTGTCCGACAGCTTGTTCGCGAGCTCATTCAAGGCCGGCGCCGTGGGCCTTTTGATGACTTTTGCCCTGGTCTTAGCTACAGTGCCTGATGCGGCGAGCGTGACGAGCTCCTCGGTGGCCCGTACCGACAACCCTTCGGCGACGATCCGGCTCGCCAGCTCGTCCTGCTGGTCACGGTCCGGCAGGGCCAGCAGTGCTCGGGCATGCCCGGCAGACAGCACGCCGGCTGCTACCCGGCGCTGAACCGGAACCGACAGGTTCATCAGCCTGATCGTGTTACTCACCTGCGACCGGCTGCGCCCGATCTTGCTGGCCAGTTCCTCGTGCGTGACGCCGAATTCCTGCAGCAGTTGCTGGTAGGCGGCCGCTTCTTCCAGCGGATTGAGCTGGGCGCGATGGATGTTCTCCAGCAACGCGTCCCGCAGCATCGCGTCATCGGCCGTCTCCCGGACAATCGCCGGAATCCTTTCCAGCCCGGCGGCGATGGCGGCTCGCAGGCGGCGTTCGCCCATTACCAGTTCGAAGCCATCGCCCTGCGCTCGCACCACGATCGGCTGCAGGACGCCGAACTCCTTGATCGAGTGACTGAGCTCGGCCAGAGCATCCTCGTCGAAGACCTGCCTCGGCTGCCTCGGGTTGGTGGTGATCTGGTCCGGACGCAGCTGTCGCAGCGTCGTCCCGGGCACCGGTGCCGGATCGAAGTAGAAATCCGTCGCCGAGGAGGCGGACAGCGACGACAAGGACGGCACCCGGTTGACCACCTTGATGCCGCTACCTGACGAGGTGGTGGGCTGCGGTCCGCCGCTGGTCATTCCATTGGCGGGTCGCTCACCGCCCGACCCCACGGCGTCCGTTGAGGTCTGACCTGCCTCGCTGTCAGCCGGCCGAGCCGGACCGGTCGGGATCAACGCTCCCAGCCCCCGTCCGAGGCCGCCACGCCGCTGGGGTTTGGTCACTACCGGGCCTCCTGCTCCTGCTCGCCGTGCGCCGACCCGTTGGTTGCCCCGCCGCTCCGCGATGCTTCGTGCTGAGTGGCCTCGTGCTGAGGGGCCTCGTGCGGAGCGACCTGATCCCCGGCAGCCTCCTCACGTGCGACCTTGTCCTTCACCGTCGCACCCGACTCCGGTGTCACGGCACCGCGCTCAGCGAGCTCCCGCGCTGCCTCCAGATAGCTGACCGCGCCTCGGGAGCCCGGATCGTAGGTGATCACGGTCTGACCGTAGCCGGGAGCCTCCGACACTCGGACATTGCGCGGAATGACCGACCGGATCACCTTGTCTCCAAAATGCTGGCGGACCTCGTCGGCCACCTGGTCAGCCAGCCGGGTACGGCTGTCGTACATGGTCAGTAGCACGGTGGACACCTCCAGGGCTTCGTTGAGCTGGCTTTTCACCAGTTCCACCGTGTTGAGCAGTTGCGCAAGGCCTTCCAACGCGTAGTACTCGCACTGGATCGGGATCAGGATCTCCTTGGCGGCCACCAGAGCATTCAGAGTGAGCAGTCCCAGGGCTGGCGGGCAGTCGATGATGACGTAATCGGCTTTGCCCGTGTAGGTCACCAGCGCCCTGCGCAACCGGTGCTCACGCGCAACCTGTGACGCAAGCTCGATGTCAGCTCCGGCCAGATCGATGGTGGCGGGCACGCAGTACAGCAAGGGAGCGGATTCCACCTGCACCGCAACGTCACTCAAGGACATGCTGCCCAGCAGCACGTCATAGACCGACGGTGTACCGGCGGTGTGACTCACCCCGAGGGCCGTGCTGGCATTGCCTTGCGGATCAAGGTCGATCAGGAGCACGTTCAAACCGTGCAGTGCCAGCGCCATGGCCAGGTTGACCGCCGACGTCGTCTTGCCGACCCCACCCTTCTGGTTG
>NZ_DASVQG010000145.1:0-5484 GCF_036389215.1 Jatrophihabitans sp. | reverse complement strand
CCGGCCCGTCCCGACGGCCTGGGCGCCCTGGTGGCCGGCACCGTGCCGGTGCCGGCCTGCGCGGCGTGGGCACTCGGGATGGCCGCGGGCGGCGGGATCGCGGGCCAGCTCTCGCCGGGCTCGAACTGGCTATGGGCGCACTGGATCAGGGCGGCACTGGCGGTGCTCCTGGGCCTCACGGTGGCGGCGCTGCTGGCCTGGCAGTGCGTGCGCCGCTTCGGCGGCATCACCGGGGACGTGCTCGGAGCGGCGTGCGAGCTGGCGACCGCGGTGGCACTGCTGGCGCTGAGCACCACCTGAGCACCGCCTCCGCTACCGGACGTGGGAGGGCACGAACGGCAGCTTCACCACCCGGGCGGCCAGCTTGCGTCCGCGGACCTCGATCGACACCTCGCCGGACTCGCCCAGCTCGGCGCCGGAATCGATCAGCGCCAGGGCGATGCCCTGCTTCAGGGTCGGGGAGAACGTTCCCGAGGTGGTCTGACCGATCACGGCGCCGTCGGCGTCCAGGACGTTCATGTGCCCGCGCGGTACCCCCCGGTCGGTGACCAGCAGGCCGCGCAGCCGCCGGGCCGGGCCTGCCGCCTTCTCGGCCAGCAGCGCCTCGCGGCCCCAGAATGCCGGCTTCTGCCAGCCCACCGCCCAGGAGGAGCCGGCCTGTACCGGGCTGATCTGTCGGGTGAGGTCCTGGCCGTGCAGCGGGTAGCCCATCTCGGTCCGCAGGGTGTCGCGGGCGCCGAGGCCGGCCGGCATGCCGCCGAGGCCGCGGGCCGCCTCCACCAGCGCGTCCCAGAGCGCCGGCGCGTCCTGCCAGGACGGGATCAGCTCGTAACCGTGCTCGCCGGTGTAGCCGGTCCGGCAGACTCGCACCGGCCGGCCGTCGAAGTCGGTGTCGACGAAGCTGACGTAGTCGAGCTCCACCGGCAGGTGCAAGGCCTGCAGGACCTGCGGCGACTTCGGTCCCTGCACCGCCAGCACCGCGAAGTCCTCGTGCTGGTTGGTCACCGTGACCCCGTCGGGCGCGGCGGCGGCGAGCAGCCCGACCACCTCGTCGGCGTTGGCGGCATTGGGCATCAGGAACACCTGCTCGTCACTGACCAGGTAGCTGAAGACGTCATCGACAACGCCGCCGTCCTCGGCGCAGCACAAGGTGTACTGCGCCTGCCCCGGACCGATCTTGCCCAGGTCAGCGGTCAGGCAGGAGTTCACGAAGTCCCTGGCGCCGGGGCCGGCGACGGTGGCCTTGCCCAGGTGCGAGACGTCGAAGATGCCGACGGACGTCCGGACGGCGGTGTGCTCGGCGACCACGCCGCCTCCGGAGGCACCGTATTCGATGGGCATCTGCCAGCCACCGAAGTCAGCCATCTTGGCCCCGAGAGCGACGTGGCGGTCGTGCAACGGTGAACGGCGCAGCTCAGTCATGGCGCAACCGTACCGATCCCGTTGGCCGGACCGCAGCCGCGTCACGGCCGCGTCTACCGGTGTCGGACGGGCTAACCAGGAGCGTCGGCGGCTTAACATAGAGTTGCTTCATGATTTCGGTTTCCTTGATCGACGGCACAGCACCGTTGACCGCTGATGTGATCGTGGTGGCGACGGTCTCCACCGAGGACGGCGTGGCGCTGGCCGATGGCGCGGCCGGGGTCGATGCCGCGCTGGGCGGCGTCCTGCTGGCCGCGTTGCGGGCCGTCGAGGCCACCGGCCGGGCCGACGAGGCGATCAAGATCCCGACACTCGGCAAGAGCGGCACACCCCTGATCATCGCGGCCGGGCTGGGCAAGGGGGCACCCGGCATCCTCGATCCCGAAGCGGTACGCCGCGGCGTGGGAACAGCACTGCGCGGCGTGCAGTCGGCCAAGCGGGTGGCGGTGGCGATCGGCACCGGGACCGACCCTGAGCTGGTGGGCGCCATCTCCGACGGCGCGCTGCTGGGTGGCTACCGGTTCACCAAATACAAGCCCAGCGCCGAGCAGAACCCGTTGCGCCGGGTCGACATCGCGGTCTCCGAGCCCGCCCAGGCCGGTGCCAAGGCCGCGATCCGGCGGTCCCGGATCATCACCGAGGCCGTCAACAACACCCGCGACCTGGTCAACACCCCCGCCAATCACCTGAACCCGGTGACCTTTGCCAGCTACGCCCGCGAGCACGGCGAGGCAGCCGGGCTGGCCGTGGAGGTGCTCGACGAGCGCGCGCTCAAGCGGGGGCGCTTCGGCGGCATCCTCGCGGTCGGTGGTGGCTCCAGCACGCCGCCGCGACTGGTCCGGCTGAGCTACGCGCCGGCCCGGGCACGCGCCCGGGTCGCGCTGGTGGGTAAGGGGATCACCTTCGACACCGGCGGCCTGGACCTCAAGCACACCGGCATGGCAGACATGAAGTCCGACATGGCCGGGGCGGCGGCGGTCATCGAGTCGATCATCGCGGCGGCCCGGCTGAAGCTGCCGATCGCGATCACCGCCACCGTCCCGATGGCCGAGAACGCGGTGTCGGGCTCGTCCTACCGGCCCTCCGACATCCTGGTGATGCGCGACGGGCGCACCGTCGAGGTGGACAACACCGACGCCGAGGGCCGGCTGATCCTGGTCGACGCCATCCTGCGGGCCTGCGAGGACTCCCCCGACTACCTGATCGAGACGGCCACCCTGACCGGCGGCCAGGTGGTGGCGCTGGGCAACGGGATCTCCGGGGTGATGGGCAGCGACGACTTCCGCGACCGGGTGGTCGCCGCCGGCACCGCGGCCGGCGAGTCGTTGTGGCCGATGCCGTTGCCGGCCGCGCTGCGTAGCAGGCTGGACTCGCCGGTGGCCGACGTGGTGAACCTGCCCAAGGACCGCTCGGCGTCGATGCTGGTGGGTGGCACCTTCATCAAGCACTTCGTTCCGGACGGCCTGGACTGGGTCCACCTCGACATCGCGGGACCGGCGTTCCTGCAGTCGGCGTCGGGCTACAACTCCCAGGGCGGCACCGGCGTCATCGTCCGGACGATCGTGGCCAGCCTGACGGAGCTGGCGGAGAGCTAGTTCCGGCGGCGAGCCGGCGCAACGGCACGCACCGGGCAGCGCCCGCCCGGCTGCCCGGGTATGAAGGCGAAGTGACAAGATGGAAGCCGGTTCGGCACCGCGCCGGGCCGACTGGACTCACTGGTGACGATCGGGGCAGCCAAGCCCCGAGCTTGGAGACATTTTCGTGGCAGCCGAAGGGGCCGGGAACAACGTCGACATCGTGATCCTCGGTGGTGGCAGCGGTGGTTACGCCGCCGCGCTGCGCGCCGCGGAGCTGGGCAAGTCGGTGGTGCTGATCGAGAAGGACAAGGTCGGCGGCACCTGCCTGCATCGCGGATGCATTCCGACCAAGGCGCTGCTGCATGCCGGCGAGGTTGCCGACGCGGCCCGGGAGAGTTCGCAGTTCGGGGTCAACGCCACCTTCGACGGCATCGACATGGCCGGCGTCCACAAGTACAAGGACAGCGTCATCTCCAAGAACTGGAAGGGCCTGCAGGGGCTCATCCGCAGCCGTGGCATCACCATCGTCGAGGGTGAGGGCCGGCTCACCGGGCCCAAGCAGGTCACCGTCGCAGACCAGACCTACACCGGCGCCAACGTCATCCTGGCCACCGGCTCGTACTCCCGCACGCTGCCCGGCCTGGAGTTGGACGGCCGGCGGGTCATTGCCAGCGAGCACGCGCTGGGCCTGGACCACGTCCCGACCAGCGCCATCGTGCTGGGCGGCGGGGTCATCGGTGTCGAGTTCGCCAGCGCCTGGAAGTCCTTCGGTGCCGACGTGACCATCGTCGAGGCGCTGCCGCACCTGGTGCCGCTGGAGGACGAGGCCAATTCCAAGATGCTCGAGCGGGCTTTCCGGCGGCGCGGCATCGGCTTCAAGCTCGGTGCCCGATTCGAGCGCGTCGAGCACACCGACAGCGGCGTGAAGGTGCACCTGGCCGACGGCCAGGCACTGGAGGCGGAGCTGCTGCTGGTGGCGGTCGGGCGTGGGCCGACCTCGGCCGACCTCGGCTACGAGCAGGCCGGGGTGGCGATGGAGCGCGGCTTCGTCACCGTCGATGAGTACTGCCGTACCAGCGTGGAAGGCGTCTACGCCGTCGGAGACCTGATCCCCACGCTGCAGCTGGCCCACGTCGGCTTCGCCGAGGGCATCCTGGTGGCCGAGCACATCGCCGGCCTCCCGGTGGTGCCGATCGACTACGCCGGCGTCCCGCGGATCACCTATTCCAGCCCGGAGGTGGCCTCGGTCGGGCTCACCGAGGCGCAGGCGGTCGAGAAGTTCGGCGCCGACCAGGTCAAGACGGTGACCTACGACCTGTCCGGCAACGGCCGCAGCGCGATCCTGAACACCAAGGGCGCCGTGAAGCTGGTGGCCGAGCAGTCCGATGGCACTGTCGGCAGGGTGCTGGGCGTGCACATCGTCGGTGACCGGGTCGGCGAGCTGATCGCCGAGGCGCAGCTGATCTACAACTGGGAGGCACTGCCCAGCGAGGTCGCCCAGCTGATCCACCCGCACCCGACCCAGTCCGAGGCGATCGGCGAGGCTCACCTGCTGCTCGCCGGCAAGCCGTTGCACGTGCACGACTGACAAGCCGAAGACGGCGGGCCGGTGCCAGGCCCGCTGCGTCACGCCCTGAACCGACGATAGGAGCCAGAAGACATGCCGGTCTCAGTGACCATGCCGCGCCTCGGGGAGAGCGTGACCGAAGGAACCGTTACGCGCTGGCTGAAGCAGGAGGGCGATCAGGTCGCCGCCGATGAGCCGTTACTGGAGGTGTCGACGGACAAGGTCGACACCGAGGTGCCCTCGCCGGCCTCCGGCATCCTGACCTCCATCAAGGTCGCCGAGGACGAGACCGTCGAGATCGGCGTCGAACTGGCGGTCATCAGCGACGCCAGCGAGGCCTCGGACAGTTCCGGGCAGCAGGCTGAGCAGCCGGCCTCCGACGATTCCGCCGACCAGCCGGCCGATGAGTCCGCTGCCGCGCAACCGGCTGATCAGTCTGACGGCGCCCAGTCTGAGGCTGCCCAGTCTGACGGCGCCCAGTCTGAGGCTGCCCAGTCTGAGGCTGCCCAGTCTGAGGCTGCCCAAGCGGCTGCCCAGGCCAAGCCCGCGGACGAGCAGTCCACCGACGAGCAGGCACCGGACGAGCCGATCAGCGAGGCTGCACCCGAGGCAGGCTCGGCCGGCCCGTCGACCCAGCAGCCCGCCGCTCCTTCGGCACCCGCGGCTGCTCCGGCACCCGCGGCCGCTCCGGCCCCCGCGGCCGCTCCGGCACCGGCAGCCGCTCCCGCTCCGGCCGCCGCAGCCGCGCCGGCTGCACCGTCGGCTTCTGCCGCCGACTCGGCTCCGGCGTCGGACTACTCGGGCCGGGAGGCCAGCTCCGTCCCGGCCGGGGTCGACGACGACGAGGTCGCCGGCACCTACGTGACTCCCCTGGTCCGCAAGCTGGCCAGCGAGCATGGGGTCGACCTGAACTCGCTG
>NZ_DASVQG010000144.1:0-71694 GCF_036389215.1 Jatrophihabitans sp. | reverse complement strand
AGCTGGTGGACTCGGCCGCGCCGGTCGCCGAGCTGCTGCGCAGGGTGCGTGACGCCGCGTTGCCGCCCGAGCCGGTGGCCGGGCCGCGCGACGTGCGGGAGCTGCCCGGTGGGGTGTCCAACACCACCCACGGCGAAGGCGTGGTGCGTGGCGTCGGCTACGCCGTCGGCATCAAGAACGTCGGTTTCTCCGAGGGATTCGACGACTACTCGACCGCGCGGGTGCGGCTGGAGCTGCTCGGCGACTCCCCCGTCGCCTCGGTGCACACGGCCGCCGCCGAGGTCGGCCAGGGCCTGGTGACGCTGCTGCAGCAGATCGTGCGTACTGAGCTGGGCGTGTCCCAGGTGACCGTGCTGCCGGCCGACACCAGCATCGGTTCGGCCGGCTCCACCTCGGCGTCGCGGCAGTCCTACGTCACCGGCGGCGCCGTGCGGGCAGCCTGCCAGGCGGTGCTGGCCAGGCTCGCCGAGCGCGGCGGCCGGCTCGGCGACGAGCCGATCGAGGAGACCGTGGAGTGGCGGCACCGGCCGACGACAGCGATCGATCCGGTGACCGGCCAGGGCAACGCGCACGTGCAGTTCGCCTTCGCCGCGCACCGGGCGGTGGTCGACGTCGACACCGAGCTCGGCCTGGTCAAGGTGGTGCAGCTGAGCGCGGCGCAGGACGTCGGCAAGGCGATGAACCCGCAGGCCGTGCTCGGCCAGATCCACGGCGGCACGGCGCAGGGCCTGGGGCTGGCGCTGATGGAGGAGATCCAGGTACACCAGGGAAAGCTGCGCAACCCGTCGTTCACCGACTACCTGCTGCCGACCATCCTCGACATGCCGCCGATGCAGGTGGACGTGCTGGAGCTGGCCGATCCACATGCGCCGTACGGCCTGCGCGGGGTCGGCGAGCCGCCGACGATCTCCTCGACGCCGGCCATCGTGGCAGCTATCCGGGCCGCGACGGGGCTTGCGTTGAAACGGATTCCCGTACGTCCGGAGCACCTCACCGGTAGTCTGTGAGCAGCAGGCGGTCAGACACACCAGCGGTGCTCACCGGTTAGGAGTAGTGGTAACGCGCCTGCAACACCACGACGTCTTCCCCATCGACGAGGTAGACCAAGCGGTGCTCGTCGCTGATCCGGCGCGACCAGCTGCCGGCCAGCGCGTGACGCAGTTGCTCGGGTTTCCCGATACCCGCGAAGGGGTCGCGAAGCACGTCCTCGATCAGTCGATTGATCCGCTTGAGAGTGTTGCGATCAGCTGTTTGCCAGTACGTGTAGTCCTCCCAGCCGTGAGAGGTGAATACCAGTCTCACCGGATGAGCGCGTGCTCCTGCCGATCTCCACCGCGTGCCTGCAGCAGGCTTTCGAGCAAACGGCGCGCGTTGGCGGGTGAGCGAAGCAGATGAGCTGTCTCCTCCAGGGCGTCGTAGTCAGCCTTCGACATCAGCACCGCGTCACCACGCCGGGAGGTGATCTCGACCGGCGTCCGATCGTCGTTCACCTGCTCGATCAGTGGAAACAGGTTCTTACGAGCTTCGCTCGCCGTTATCGCCATGTCGTGCGCCCTTCAGAGTGGTACCAAATACTGTACCACCTTCATGTCGCGTGGGGGTCACGAGAACTCGTATACCGGCTACACCGGGGTGACGTACGCGCCGGAGATCCCGCCGTCCACCAGAAATTGGGACGCGGTAATGAAGCTCGATTCATCCGAGGCCAGGAACAGCACCGCGTTGGCGATCTCCTGCGGTTCGGCGAACCGGCCCATCGGAATCCGCTCCAGCCGGCGCTCAGCAGTCTGCGGGTCGGAGTCGACCAGTTCCTGTGAGAGCGGGGTGCTGACCGGGCCGTGGCAGAGCGCGTTGACCCGGATGCCATCGCGGGCGAACTGCACGCCGAGTTCGCGTGACATCGACAGCACCCCGCCTGCGGCGGCGGCGTAGGAGATCTGCGAGGTGGCGGAGCCCATCACGGCGACGATGGAAGCGGCATTGATGATCGAGCCGTGCTTGTGCTCCAGCATGTAACGCAACGCCGCCCTGCAGCACAGGTAGACCGACGTCAGGCTCGCCTCGTGCACGTCCCGCCAGGTGTCGAGGCCGGTGGTCAGGATGGACTCGTCCTCCAGCGAGGAAACCTCGACGTTGTTGAAGGCGATGTCGACGCTGCCGTGAGTGTCGAAGGCCGTCCTGAACAGCGCCTCCACCTGATCGGTGTCGGTCACGTCCACCGCGACGAAGGTGACACCGAGCTCCTCGGCGATCGCGGCGCCGGCCTCGGCGTTGGCGTCACCGACCACCACCTTGGCGCCCTCGTCCAGGAACTTCTTGGCAGTCGCGAGGCCGATACCGTTGCAACCGCCGGTGATGACCGCGACCCTGCCCTGTAACCGTGTTCCCATCACTGCCCTTCGGTCCTGCCCCTCTCTGACCCGGTGATCATTCCAGCAGGGTTCTCAGCAGCGCCGCGGTCGCGTCACAGTTCTGCTCCATCTCGGCCCTGGCGGCCAGCGGGTCACCGGCCAGGATCGCGGCGATCACGGCCCGATGCGACTGGTGGGACTGCTCGATGGTGCCGGGCAGTGTCGCCAGCAGGCTGAGCAACCCGTCCAGGCTGGATTGGGCCCGGGTGACTGCCTCGATCAGCATCGGCGAACCGCTCAGGGCCGCCACCGCCAGGTGCAGCCGGGCGTCGGCGACCCGGTACGCCGGGCCCGGTCCGGCCACCCGCACCGCAGCCTCGGAATCGGCCAGCCAGTCCCGCTGCTCGGCCGTCAGCTCGCTGCTCGCGGCCAGGTACGCGGCGCCCGGCTCGACAACCCGGCGATAGTTCAGCGCATCGGCGAGCTGCGGGCTCCGGCGGCGCAGCTCGGCCTGATCCATCGGCTGCGCCGCGCTGCCGGCGTAGACCACGGTGGTGCCCCCGCCTCGGCCTCGACGGGTCTGCACCATCTCGGCCTCGCGCAGCGCGGCGATCGCCTCACGCAGGTTCACCCGGCTGACACCGAGCTTCACCGCAAGCTCGCGCTCGGGCGGCAGCTGGTCGCCGCAGGCGAACACCCCCAGCCGGATGGCCGCACCCAGCCGCTCCACGGTCGAGGCAAAGGCATGGGTGTCACTCAGCGGCCGCAGGACCGCGTCGGGCAACCGGTGGGTGGTCATCCGCGCCTCCACGATCGATCCCGGGGGAGCCTCGCGTCCTGCAACGTCCTGCAACGTCCTGCAACGTCCTCGCGTCATCGCCCAGTGGTTCAGCACTGCCGCGATGCCGTCGCTCGATCCTCGCCGCCACGGTGAGCGGAGTCAATGGTTGACAGTCAAACCTTTACCTGAGCGGCACCCGAGAACGCTCAGCGGGGCAGAGGAAGACGAAGGACCCCCCGCGTACCCGCCAGAGCCTGCTTATCCTTGCTGCCTTCCGGCCCTGGGGAGGTTCACAGGATGAGCGCCACGCGAGGGGTCTGGCGCAAGTGTAGTAGGCCGCGCGCCTCGATTGGCCCACCGGCCCCGACCGCTATAGCTTTGCCGAGCGGTGCCGACCGGCCGGCCGCGCCGCTACGTACCACAACCCTCCAGCGACAGCCCACCACGACGCCCGCCACGACAGCCCACCACGACAGCGCAAGGAGCTTGCCCGGATGGTGCTTGACCGGCGCTCGGCACTGGCCGGCGTACTGCTCCTCCTCGCGGTGGCCGGCTGCGACGGTTCACACAGCAGCACCGCGCACCAGCTGACCACCTCGCCACCAGCGACGGTGCGGTCCTCGCCCGCCAGCACCCGAGCCGCCAGCACCCAACCGGCGAGCACGCTGCCCGCCAGCACCACCCCGAGCCCCAGCGCACCGGCCGCTACCAGCCTGGCGGTGCTGCACCCGCCGCCGAGCACGGTCACCGTCCCGGCCCACCTGTGCAGCGGCATGGACGCCGCGCAGAACGCGGCAGATGCCTACCTGGGCGCGCTGAGCGCCGGCAACGCAGCCGAGGCGATCGCCTGCGTGCTGCCGAATGCGGTGCCTGAGTCGCTGACCCGCAGCCTGCTGGCAACGACCGGCAGCACCGCGGTCTACCTGCCGCGCGACGGCGTCGACGGGCCCACGGTCTTCGGGTACCAGGGCAACGGAAAGCTCATCGACGTCACCGTCAGCAAGCAGCCGGACGGCCGGTTCCGCGTGACACGGGTCGTCGTCCGAGGCGGCTGATCAGCCATCCGTCACTGCCAGTCACCGGCTCAACGGTTGCATGACCGGCGTAGCCGTGTTGTGCTTGTTACTTCTCGTCCGGTTGGTTCTCTGCGGGAGCGGTGTTGATTTCTCTGGTGAGCGCAGCCGCCCTGCTGCTGGCAGCGGCTGGTCTGGCGAAGATCCGGCAACCCGCACCGATCCGTTCAGCCCTTTCCGCGGCGGGCATTCCCGGTGCCGACCGGCTCGGCGCCAAGGCGGCGAACCGGCTTTCCGGTGCCGTGGAACTAGCCGTCGCGGCCCTGGCGCTGCTGGCCGGGGGCCGCGTCGCGGCCGCTTCCATCGCGCTCGCCTATCTGGTCCTCGCGGCGCTGTCGGCCCGCATGATGAGCATCGAGTCAGGGCAGGACTGCGCCTGCTTCGCAAAGCCGGTGGCGGTCAGCCACTGGCACACCGCGGTCAACCTGAGCTGCATGCTGGCGGGCGTGGTCGCCCTGATCGCCCCTGCCGGCACGCTGATCAGCCGGTTCGGCCAGGCTCCGGTGACCGCATCGGCGCTGCTGCTGGCCGCCGCCGTGCTGGCTTACCTGGCCTACCTCGTGATGACGGCACTTCCCGAACTTCTCACAGCCGCGGCACAGTTGGAGGTCGCCCGATGACCGCGTTGGTGATTGCCGAGACCGTGATCCTGGCCGTGCTGTGCGTGCTGGTCGCCGGGTTGCTGCGCGGGTATGCCGCCGTGCTGCGCCGGCTGCACCAGCTCGACGGCGGCGCCTCGGCCGGCCCGCCACCGTTTCGTACCGTGGCGGCCATCCCCGAGCCCGCCGCCGGGCAGCGGATCGAGGGCCGGGACGAGTGGGCCGAATCGCACGACATCGAGGGAACCTCGCTGCGCGGTGAGATCGTCTCGGTACGCACCGTCGGCGTCGAGCACGACACCATCGTGGCGTTCCTGTCCTCGACGTGCGAGGGTTGCGCCGGCTTCTGGCACGAGCTCGGCGAGCCCGGGTCCTGGACCACGCCGCAGGGCAGCCGGTTACTGGTGGTCACCAAGGGCCCTGAGGAGGAGAGCCCGTCGGTGCTCTCGCAGCTGTGCCCGGACGGCGTGGACCTGGTGATGTCCAGCCAGGCGTGGGCCGACTTCGACGTGCCGGGCTCCCCCTACGTGGTGGTCGCCGACGGCCGCACCGGACGGGTCAAGGGCGAGGGCTCGGGGCTGTCCTTCAGCCAGGTCAGCGGCCTGATCCGGGTGTCCGTCGAGGACAGCCGGCACCCGGCGCTGGCGCACAAGCCCGACGCCGACCGCAGGCGCGAGCGGGACGTCGACCGGATCCTGCTGAGCGCCGGCATCGGCCCGCAGGACCCGAGCCTGTACGCCACGGCCGAGCAGGACGAGCGACCATGAAGCCGCTCACCGAGAACCGGCTCACCGGCCACGGCCTTGCCGTCGCGCTCCCGGCGCGCTGGGAGGGGCGGCTGTACCGGCGCACGGTGGGTGAGCCAGGCGCGGTGGGTGAGCCCGGCGCGGCGCTGCGGGCCCCGTCCACCCGCTCCACCGCCACCGGCTGGCCCGGCGAGCTGAGCCATCCCGTCCTGCATCTGGCCAACTTCGCGCTGCCTGCCTCGCGTGGCGACTACGGCACCGGCGCGGTCGAGCGGATGGGACCTGACAACATCTTCGTCGCGCTGCTCGAGTTCGGGCCGGACTGCCTGGGCACGGCGCTGTACTCCCCGCGCGGCGTGCCGCGGGTGCGGCCGGGTCAGTTCAATCCGAACGGCATGCAGCGCCGGGTCGCCGGCCAGGCCGGCTTCCAGCACTTCTTCACCGAGGCGAACCGGCCGTTCTGCCTGTACGTGGTGATCGGCTCGCACCGGCAGGCGGTCCGGCTGGCCGAACGGGCCAACGAGGTTCTGGAACGGATCGAGGTGCAGCATGCCGGTTAGCCTGGCCGAGCGGATCGTCAACCGGGTTGCCGAGCGGACCGAGCGGCTGCTGGCCAGCCGCCGCGGGTTCCTGGGCGGCGCGGCCCTGGTCGGTGCCGCGCTGGCGGTCGACCCATGGGGTTACCTGACCCGGCCGGCCAGCGCCTATGACTCGGTCTGCGGTGCCGACAACACCTGCGGCGCCGGCTACTCGGTGTTCTGCTGCACCATCAACGGTGGTTCCAACAGCTGCCCGCCCGACTCCTTCATCGGTGGCTGGTGGAAGGCGGACAACTCCTCCTTCTGCCGCGGCAGCGCCCGCTACTACATCGACTGCAACGCCTATCGCGACGGCAGGTACGGCTGCCGCTGCAACCAGAGCACCTGTGACCAGCGCCTGGTCGCCTGCAACCAGTTCCGCTACGGCCAGTGCAACACCCAGATCCCGTGGTCATCCACCGGCCCGGTGCTGTGCCGGGTGGTCTCCTGCACGCCGCCGTGGGTGCAGTTCGGCGGCACCTGCTCCAGTTCCAGCGCCACCGACAACAACACCGCCAGCCATTCCGCGCCGTGCATCGTCAACCGGGCCCCGGTCGGCTACGTCGACCAGATCGCCAGCACCGCCAACACGGTGCACATCAAGGGCTGGACCTATGACCCGGACGCGCCGGGCACCTCGCTCACCGTCCACATCTATCAGGACGGCAAGTTCCTGCGGGCGTACGCCGCCAACAAGCCCCGGCCGGACGTCAACAGCGCCCGGCACGTCACCGGCCAGCACGGTTACGACATCAGCTTCACCGCGACCAACGGCTACCACTACTACAGCGTGTGGGCGATCAACATCGGCCCGGCCGGCACCAACCCCCGCCTCGGCGGCCGCGGCATCACGGTCAATCCCGGGGTGGCACCGACCGGCTACCTGGATTCCGCCGTCGCTGTCGGCAACAGCGTGGTGCTGACCGGGTGGGCCTTCGACAAGGACGTGCCCAGCACCTCGATCGGCATCGCGGTGTTCCAGGACGGCATCCGCCTTCCGGACACCAAGACGACCGTGAACCGCGCGGACGTCAACGCAGCGTTCAAGATCACCGGAATCCACGGCTTCAAGATCACCGTCCCGACCACGCCGGGCACCCACACCTACCGGGTCTGGGCGCTCAACGCCGGCGGCGGCACCAGCAACGCCTTCCTGGCCCAGCGCACCGTGATGGTGCCCGCTCCCCCGGGAGTGGCGCCGACCGGCTACCTCGACTCCGCGGTCGCGATCGGCACCAGCGTGGTGCTGACCGGGTGGGCCTTCGACAAGGACGTGCCCACCGTCTCGATCGGCATCGCGGTGTTCCAGGACGGCATCCGCCTTCCGGACACCAGGACGACCGTGAACCGCGAGGACGTCAACGCCGCCTTCAAGATCACCGGAATCCACGGTTTCAAGATCACCATTCCGACCACGCCGGGCAGCCACATCTACCGGGTCTGGGCGCTCGACGCCGGCGGCGGCATCAGCAACGCCTTCCTGGCCCAGCGCACCGTGGTGGTGCCGGCTTCCAAGCCGGCGGTGGCTCCGGCGGGCATCGCTCCGGCCGCTGCCGTTGCCGTTGCCGCTGCCGTTGCCGTTGCCCCGGCCCGGCTGTCCGGCCGGCTGGACTCGGTCACCGCCGCCGGCACCGGCGTGCGGCTGGTCGGCTGGGTTGCCGACACCGATCCGGCCGGCGCCGCTCCCGCCGTGGCGGTGTTCGAGGACGAGCACACCCTGCACTGGTACCCGGCCCGGTCCGATCCGGCCGCCTTCGACCGTGCCGCCGGCCTGCGGGCCTTCGACTTCACGATCCCGGCCGGCACCGGGGTCCACACCTACACCGCCTATGCCCTCGGCCAGGACGCCTTCAGCCAGGACGAGGGCGACGACGGCAAGAGCGCCGAGGGCATCCCGCCGATCGGCCGGCACACCGTCCGGGTGAACCAGTCGGGCCCGCTCGGCCTGGTGGAGTCGGTGCGCCGGATGGGCGACACCGTCCGGATCACCGGCTGGGCTTACGACCCGGACCGGCCCGCCAGCCGGCTGGCACTGACCGTCTTCCGCGACGGCGCCGCGCTGTCGCGGCACCAGACCGGGCTCGATCATCCAGAGCTCACCGGCGCTGCCGGAGCCGGTTTCGACATCACCCTGGCCGACCTGCCCGGCACCCACACCTACACGGTGTACGCCGCCCGTCCCGACTCCGCCGCCGCGCCGGCCATGCTGGGCGGCCGGACGGTGTCCGAGGACGAGGACGCCGACTGGACGGTGGTGCCGGTATGACCGGCGCGCTGGCAGCGGGCGCGCTGCTGATCGCGGCGGTGTCCGGAGCGCGCGGCACCTGGTCCCCGTGCGGGCTGTCGATGATCTCGGCCATCAACCCGCTCTCCGAGCGCTCGCGCGGCAACCGGTACTGGCTCACCACGCTCTGGTTCGTGCTGGGCTCGGTGCTCGGCGGGGTGGCGCTCGGGTCCGCAAGCGGCCTGCTCGCACTAGTCCTGCGGCCGCTGGCCGATCACCGGGTGGCCGCCTTGTGGATCGCCGTGCTGGCCTGCCTGGTCGCACTCGCGGCGGACCGGCGGCTGGCCGGATTCCAGCTGCCGCTGCATCCCCGCCAGGTCAACGAGCTCTGGCTGACCCGCTATCGCCGCTGGCTGTACGCGGCCGGCTTCGGCGCGCAGATCGGCATCGGCTTCGCCACCTACATCATGACCGCGGCGACCTACCTGGTGGTGGCGCTGGCCGCGCTGACCGGATCACCGGCGCTGGCGCTGGCCTGCGGAACGGTGTTCGGCCTGGTGCGCGGACTGGCCGTGCTGCTCAGCGCCCGGTGCCGGTCCGGACCGGCGCTGCGGCAGTTGCACCTGCGGATGAGCAAGCTCGAACCGGTCTCGCTGCGCGCCGTCATGCTCATCGAGGGGTTGCTCGCCGGCGGGCTGGCCTATGCGGCGGCGGGGCTCAGCTCAGGCACCGGCGTGTTGCTGCTGGCAACCCTGATCCTGCTGGTCGGCGAGCGCGGCTGGCGACCCAAGCCAGGGTGGGCCGGTACCCGACCGCACGCGGACAGCAGCACCGGCACCACAGGCTGAGCCCCACGGCACCACAGGGAAAGGCACCACAGCACCACGGCACCACGGCACCACGGCGAAAGGCACCGCCGGACAACACCGTCCGGCCGGACAGGAGATGGGCAGCAGATGCGCGTAAAGGCGGTGCTGGCCGGAGCCAGCGGACTGGCTCTGGTGATCGGCTTGATCAGTGCGGTGACGGTGCCCGCGCCGGCTGCGGCCTCGGTCGGCAGCCAGGCGACCAATGCTGTCAACTATGCCCGGCAGCACGGCTACCGATCGGCGGTGGCGGTGATCGACACCCAGACCGGGACATTCAGCGGGGCAGGTGACTACAACAGCTACTACGCCTCCGAGTCGGTGATGAAGGTGTTCATCGCGACCCGGTTGCTGATGACCGGGCAGATGACCGGCTGGAACCAGACCACCGCGTACAAGATGATCACCCAGTCCGACGACGCCTCCGCCAGCGCCCTCTACGGCCGGACCGGTGGTGACGGCCTGATCACCTGGATCAAGCAGGCGCTCGACATTCCCAACCTGGGCGCGCCCCCGCTGCGGTCGGGCTGGTGGGGCGGCACCCGGATCACGGCTGCCGGCATGGCCACCTTCTACAACAAGGTCCGGCACCGCCCGGCGATCTGGAACTGGCTGGGCAACGCCATGCACCACGCGACCCGCTACGGTTCCGACGGCACCTACCAGTTCTTCGGCATTCCCAGCGCCACCACCGGCGCGGCCGTCAAGCAGGGCTGGGGCGGCGACAACCCGTCCTGGCAGCCTGCCTACAACTCCACCGGCCTGGTCAACGGCGACCGGTACGCGGTGGTGATCCTCACCCAGGGCGGCAGCTACGGCTCTATCCCCGGCATCGTGACCGGCGAGGCGAAGCTGCTGATGCCGGGCGGCCGGATCGCCCACGACGACCCGCTGGGCAGGGTGGACGTCTGGCGGCTGTACGGGCGCTACCTGAAGATCAGCGGCTGGGCCTTCGACCCGAACGCCACCACCAGCGGCGTGCGGATCTGGTTCCACGTCAACGGCACCCCGGTCAGCTACGTCCAGACGACCGTGCCGCGCCCGGACGTCAACGCCTATTACAAGATCACCGGTAACCAC
Source organism: Jatrophihabitans sp. (assembly GCF_036389215.1). Taxonomy (GTDB): domain Bacteria; phylum Actinomycetota; class Actinomycetes; order Mycobacteriales; family Jatrophihabitantaceae; genus Jatrophihabitans_A. Next base: position 61,396 of record NZ_DASVQG010000144.1, on the reverse strand, counting down.
GGCTACACCACGTCGCTCAAGCTCAACAACGGCGCCAACACCGTCTGCGCCTACGCGATGAACCTGGGCGCCGGCCACTACACCCAGATCGGCTGCCGGAGCGTGCCGCTGCCCGGTGTTCCGGTGGGCTACGTCGACCAGGTCGTGCAGAAGGGCAGTGTCGTCACCCTCACCGGCTGGTCGTTCGACTACGACGCCCCGGACGCCCCGCTGACGGTGGTGGCCCGGGTGAACGGCGCGCTGGCGGGCACGGTGGGCTCCACCATCCTGCGCCGCGACATCAACAACCTCTTCCACGGCACCGGCCTGCACGGCTTCACGGTCACCGTCCGGGTGCCGGCCGGCAGCAGCACGGTCTGCGTCTATGCCCTCAACAAGGGCCCGGGCTCCACCGGCCGGGCAGGGTGCCGGGTGGTACAGCTGAGGACGTCCCCGTTCGGCCGGATCGATTCGGTGACCGTCCAGGGCACCCAGGCCGTGGTCACCGGCTGGGCCTTCGATTTCAGCAACGCCGCCCAGGCGATCGGCGTGAGCGTCACCCGCAACGGCAAGCAGGTTGCCTCGAGCCAGACCTCGCTGGTCCGCGCCGACGTCAACCGGGCCTGGTCGGTCACCGGCGCCCACGGGTTCAGCTACACCGTTGCGCTGGCCGCCGGGACGAACCAGCTGTGCGCGTACGGGCTGAACATCGGCGTGGGGGCCAACTCAGCGCTGGGCTGCCAGACGGTGACGAGCGGCTGAGGAGCCACCGAACCAGCCACAAGCACTCGCCGACATAAGGCGATTTGATCTAAGATGTCCCCTCGGTGCACGCCGTCCCGGTCGAGCGCCAGCCATGCCGCGCGCACCGAGGAGCTGGCCGTTGAGGGTTGCCCGGGCGCTTCGCAGCGTCCTGCCGCCAACGCCGCAGGAACGCGCCTACGCCCTCATCACCACCGTCGACTCGGCCGGAACGGGCTGCTTCCTCACCGTCAGCGTGGTGCTGTTCGTGCGCGTGATCGGGGTGTCACCGACGCAGATCGGAGCGGCGCTGGGCTTCGGTGGCGTGGTGAGCCTGCTGACCCGGGTGCCACTGGGCCGGCTGTCGGACCGGCTGGGGCACCGCCGCACGCTGATCTGGGTCCATCTGATCCGGGGCGCGGCCTTCCCGGCCTACCTGCTGATCCACGGGTTTGCCGCCTTCCTGGTGCTGAGCGTGTTCCTCCTGGTCATGGACGGCTGGGAGAGCCCGGTTCGAAAGGTCGTCCTGTACGCCTTCGCGGCGGTGGACGACCGGGTGCGGATCGCGGCCTACAACCGATCGGTCTACAACCTCTCCTTCGCCGTCGGGTCCCTGCTTGCCGCAGCGGCCCTTGTCGGCCAGCAGAGCCGGCTCAGCCTGTACCTGGTCGTCGCCGGCAACGGGGTGTCCTTCGTGCTGGCGGCCGCCCTGGCGACCCGGTTACCGCCTGATCCGGTACGGGCGGCGGCGCAGGGTCCGGCACCGCCGCCGGGCGCCAGGTTCGCGGTCATCGGGCTGCTGTGCGGAACCCTCTTCCTGTGCACCAGCCTGCTCACCATCGGGCTGCCGCTGCTGATCCTGGGCAACTACCACAGCCACCAGTGGCTCATCGGGCTGGCGATGTCGGTGAACACGATCGTGGCGATCGCCTTCCAGGTTCGGCTCAGTCGTGGCTCCTCCGACATCGCCGGGGCATCGCGGGCCGGCCTGCGCGGCGGTGCGGTACTGGGCCTGGCCTGCCTGCTCTTCTTCGCCAGCGCCACCACCACCAGCCTGGCAGGAGTACTTCTCCTGCTGGTGGCGGTGGTAGCGCTGTCGGTCGGCGAGCTGTACGCCTCGGCGGCAACCTGGGGCCTGTCGATGAGCTTGCGCCGGCACGACCTCACCGCCCACAACCAGTCCGTCTGGTCGGCCTACGTCTCGTTCCCGCTCCTGATCGGGCCGTTCCTGGTCACCGGGTCGCTGCACCTCTTCGGCGACTACGGATGGCTGGTTCTGGGTGCGGTCATGGTGGTCGCCGCGTCGCTGCTGAGGCCGGTGTCGGCGACCGTGCACAGCCGGGTCCTCAGCCGGACAGTCGTCGAGGGGCACGAGCTGCCCGCGGCCTGAGGCCTGGAAGAGGGCTAGGAAAAAGTCCATCTTTCACATAGGTTGTGATATTTTCTGGCAACTTTCTGCCGTACGACCTCGGGTCCGAGTGATGTGGACTTTCGGGTCCGAGTGATTGAAGGACAGCGTGCTCGACGAGTTGAGCCCAGCCGCGTGGCTGGTGGTGGGATCCCACGATCTGCGATCCTCCGTCCGGCGTCCCCCCGAATGGCAGGTGACACTGCTGGAGTGCCCGGCCGCGGCGCTCGCTCCCCCCACCGACGGCGCCCAGAGCTACACGCTGGATCTTCGCGGATGGCCTGATGCGCGGGCCCTCGTGCTGGATTCCGGCGGGACCGTCACCGACCGGTCGGCCGTCTCGCCGCAGGCCGTCCTCGATCACGACCGCAACGTGCCGATCGGGCTGCTCCGGCCGGAACTGCCCTCGCTGTCGCGGATGCAGCTGTACCCGCAGGTCGACCTCTACCGCGGCCACGCGAAGTTCCTGCGCCTTCCCGGTGAGCATTCGCCGCGCGCCTCCGCCGTGCCGGATCTGCTGGCCGGAATCGACGAGCACTTCCTCAAGATCGCGAATCACCTGTGTTTCAGGGTGAAGCTGAAGCCGGACGTGGAACTGGAACACAAGTTCACCCTCACCGGGCATCCGGACGTCTTCGCCCTGTCCCGCGACACGCTCCGGCTCGCCCGATCCGGCGGGCTGGCCGGCTTCGTCGTCGAGTTCCGGGAGGAGGAGATCCAGGCCTGGGACTTCCTGAACGATGTCTATGCCATCGAGGAACCGGCTGAGGAGGTGGGTTACGTCTCCTTCATCCCGACCACCGACGGCCGCTATACGGTGAAGCGCAAGATCTACACAGAGGACACCGACGAGCGCGTCGAACTGCGCAAGCGCAATGTCGAGGTCGCAGACTACGAGGCCTACCTCCGCGACGTCCTGGGCCTCACGCCCGCGTGGAACGCAAGTTTCCGGCGCGTTCGCTACGACGTGTACGTAGAGGCCATCGAGAGCGGCAACGTCATTGCCATCACCTACGACCGCAGCATCGTCATTGACCGGTCGGGCCGCCGGATCCCGGCCGCCGCCGAACTGACGCAGTGCGAGATGGAGTACGCCTACTCCCTGGCACTGACGGGCGCCACCTTCGACAGTGTCCGGCAGGACCTCGACCGGCTGCGGGTGCTGATGAGTACCTACTTCGACGAGCGTGGGATCGAGAACTACCAGCGACACGAGTCGAAGTTGACGTTCCTGCGAGATCAATATGCAAGCCTGCGCTGACGACCCCGCGCCTGCCGGGCGGCTCGGGTCGCCGCCGCGCCGGTCCCGGATCTGCCTGGTGGGCGAAACCGGCAGCGGCAAGTCCACGACGGCGGCCGTGCTGACCGAATCACTTGCCGCTGCTGGCCATCGGTCCCAGGTGATCGGGCTCGCGGCCCTGCTGCACGACCTGCAGAACCGGCTGTACCACGAGATCGCCGAGCCGAAACCGAGCGACCAGCAGGACCAGCAACTGATGCTGGATCTGGCCAGGCACATCAGGCGGATCCGGCCGACCGCGCTGGTCGAGCGCTTCGAACAGTCACTGGCCGCGGTTCCCGCCGGCACGGTGGTCATCAATGCCGACCTGCGTGACCACGTCGTCGACGCGCCCCGGCTGCGCGAGTTGGGCTTCTACTTCATACGTGTTCGATGCGATCGCTCGGTGCGCCATCAGCGGCTGCGCGCGCGCAACGACCTGAGCATCGTCGACGACGAGCAGGTCTTCCAGCTGGACAACATCGGCTGGGACGTCGAGTTCGACAACAATCGCGACGGGATCGAGCACGTGCGCGAGTTCTGCGCCGAGTTGCTGACCGGTGTCCTATGTTGCTGACCGGTGCCGAGATCACGCGGCAGCGCCGCAACGGCGTCATCGCCATCGAGCCCTTCACGGCCGACCAGGTCGAGCAGAACAGTTACGGCTTCCGGCTGGGGCACCGGCTGCTCAGCTGTGACGACGAGGTCTACGACGCCCACCGGCCGCTGGAACGGATAGCACCGGTCGAGATTCCCGCCGAGGGCGTGCTGCTGTATCCCAACCGGCTGTATCTCGGGGAGACGCTGGAGATCATCGGCAGCACCCGCTACGCGTGCGAGCTGTACGGCAACCTGTCGATCGCGGCGCTGGGCGTCTGGATCCAGGTGAGCGCGCCGCTGGGTCACACCGGTGCGATCGTCCGATGGACGCTGGAGATCCGGGTGTCCCAGCCGATCCGGCTGCACCGCGGGATGCGCATCGGCAAGGTCGCGTTCTGGAGCGTCAACGGTGACGTGGTGCAGTACAACGGCCGGTATGCCAACTCGGTCGCGGTCACCGAGAGCCGGCTCTGCACCGAGGTCGCATCGTGATCCTGTCCGGGCTGCAGATCGCCCGCGAGCGAGAGGCCGGCCGCATCATCATCGATCCGTTCGACGAGAGCGCGGTGAACCCCAACAGCTACAACTTCACGCTGTCGGACCACCTGATCGTGTACTCCGACGAGCTGCTGGACGCCAGCCGCGAGAACCTCACCGAGGAGATCCGGATCCCGCCCGAGGGCTTGCAGCTGAAGGCGAACAGGCTGTACCTGGCCGCGACTCGGGAGGTGATGGGAAGCGAGCACTACGTTCCCACGTTCGCGGCGCGCTCGTCGGTGGCACGGCTCGGCCTGTTCATCAACCTGTCGGCGCCGCTGGGTGACATCGGCTTCATCGGGCAATGGACGCTGCAGCTCTACGCGACGCACGACGTGATCGTGTACGAGGGCATGAAGATCGGCCAGATGATGTGGTGGACCACGGTCGGGGAGATCGCGCTGTACGACGGCAAGTACCAGCACGCCAACGGCCCCAGGGCGTCCATGCTGTTCCGGAACTTCCGGTGACTGCCCTCACCGAACTGGCTGAAGCTCGGATGGCCGGCAGCTACGGCAACAAGGCCGCCGGCCTGGCCCGCGAGTACGGGCACGTCGCGGTGCCACCCGGTTTCGTCATACCCGGCAGCTGGATCTGCCAGGGCATGCAGCCCGGACTTCGGTCAGAGCTCGACGGGCTGCTCGCCGAACTGACCAGCCAGCCCCGGAACGCGCTGGAGGCGCTGCTGACAAGGCTCGAGGCGGTGCTGGACCGGGTGCGGTTCAGCGCCGGCCAGGTGCGGCAACTGCATGCCCTGGCACACCGGCTGAGGCTGGGCCCGGTTCTCGTCGTGCGCAGCAGTTCGGCGGACGAGGACGGCTCATCGCTGAGCTTCGCCGGGGTCTTCGACAGCGTGGTCGACGTCGACGAGCCCGATCTGGTGCGGGCCGTAGAGCAGGTCTGGCGATCAGGGTTCAGCCGCCAGGCGCTGGCGCAGTACCGAAGGATCGGCCGGCCGCCGGCCACGGACCACATGAGCGTGCTGGTGCAGCGGGCGATCGCCCCGCAGGTCGCGGGCGTCGCCTTCAGCGAGCCGTCCGGGGACTGCTACCTCGAATGGACCCCCGGGCACGCGAGCGGGCTGGTCGCCGGCCTGGCGGTGCCGACCGGTGAGCGCCTCAGCCGGTCCTCGGCCGCCGACGGCTGGCGGCAGCAGCTGCGGACGGCGCTGGCGGCGCTGTCCGAAGGCGGCGGTGGGCACGACGTCGAGTGGGCCTGGGACGGCCGGCTGCTGTGGATAGTGCAGGTGCGGCCCCGTACCGCGGGCCTGACCGGGCAGCCGGCCCCCGACGGCGTGCGGATCACCCCGCTCTACGAAGGCGACCTGCACGACCTGGTCCTGGGCGAGTGCGCCGGTGAGTACACCAGGATTCGCGCCAAGCGCCGGCTCGCGCGGGCGATCGCGATCTCACAGGGCGCCCGGGTGCCCGGCGGCTGGCTGGCCAACTGGGACCGGACGGGGCCTGTCGAGCCGCTGACCGCCTGGAGCAAGCAGCTACCCGGCCGCCTGGTCATCGACTCCAGCCCGACGGAGCGCCAGTACATCATCGGCAGTGCCGAGCTGGCCGACACGGTCCGGCGGCTGGCCGACGCCGCGCCCGGAGAGGGTGACTTCGCGTTCCTGTGCCGCGAGTACATCAGGGGCGAGACGGCGCTGCTGTCGACCGTGGCCACCGACGGCTCGGTGTACGTCGAGGCGTCCGAGGAGGGCTTGCTGGCCCTCAACCGCGGTTTCGGCAGCGCGCACCCGATCACCGGCGAGGCGTTGAACGCGCTGCTGGGGCCGGAGCAGGCCAGGGCGCTGGAGGGCACGACGCGCGAGCATGCCCGGCGGATCCACCCGCGAGCCACCCTGGAGTGGGTGGTTGAGGACGGCAGCCTGCTCTTCGTCGACTACTCCGCACCGGTCACCGGGCCCGCCGCGCCGAAGGGTGGACACGGCGTGACCGGCGCGCGGGTGCTCAGCGCCGGCGTGGCCAGCGGGCGGGTGCAGGTGCTGAGCATCGACGACATCCTCACCGAGTCGAGCATCGCGCCGATCATCAGCATCGCCCAGCCGGTCTCGGCCGAGAACGAGGCGCTGCTGTTGAGCCACCTGCGCCAGCGGCTCAGCCTGGACGGCACCGGGGTGATCATCGCGGTGTCCCGGCCGATCGCCGTGCTGTCGATGCTGCTCGGAGTGGTGGACGGCTTCCTGTTCGAAGAAGGCGCGCTGCTGAGCCACCTCGGCATCCTGTTACGCGAAGCCGGCGTGCCGGCCGCGATCGTCGGCACCGGCAACCTGCCACCGGAGGGCAGCTTCGTCGAGATCGTGCACGGCACCGTGCTGGCCGTCACCGACGATGCTCACCCGGCTCATTCGCCGGCGGGTGGCTGAGCCCACTGAGCCCGGACCGGCAGGGCCGAGGCAGGGCGACGAGAGGGCGTAGCGAGGAGGGCGAAGGCTCAGGGCGCGAGCTGCTCGCGATGTTCTGGTTCCAGTCCCTCGTCCAGGTCGGCGACCGGCTTGCCTTCCTCGCGCCGCCAGGTGCGGAACGCGCTGATCATGCCGATCAGCCATACGGTCCCGATCAGGTACGCCCCGATCACGTCGGACAGGTAGTGCACGCCGAGCGAGATCCGGGAGAAGCCGATCAGCAGCACCAGCACTGCCGCCCCGGCGATGGCCGCAGGCCGCCAGCGCCGGCTAATGATCGGCAGGAAGACTGCCACTAGCACGCCGTAACCCACGATCGCGGCCTGGGCGTGCCCGCTGGGAAAGGACTTGCCGGCCGCGACCGCGACCGGGTCGCTCAGGTGCGGCCGGGCCCGGTTGACCGCCAGCTTCACCACGTTGTTGAGCAACGAGCTGCCCACCACGGTCACCACGACGAAGATCGCCAGCCGCCGCAGCCGGCGCCGGAGCAGCCAGCCGGCGACCAGGGCCATCACCAGGAACCAGACCACCGTCTTGCCCGAGTTGCTGAGCCCTCGCATCGCCGAGGTGAACCCGGGATGGCGGAGCGCGTAGCGGTGCAGGTCACTGGCGGTGGCGCGGTCCAGCCGCAGCAGCACCTCCGATGACGAGGTGACCAGCAGCAGCACCGTCAGGAACAGCACGGCCGCGGCGAAGGCGACCAGGAAGACCACCACCGCCCGGCCGGCGAACCGGCGACGGCCGGCGTTCTCCCGCTCGTCGGTCGGCGCCGTCTCGTCGGTCGGCGCGGCCTTTCCCGGGGGCACGGCCTCGCCGGCCTTTCCTCGGCCGTCGGCCGCGTTCTCCTCCCGAGCCGTCACGGCCGCAAGCATCGCACGGTGAGTGCCGCGGCCAGGACCTCGACCCGTAGCTCGGTAGCCTCACCGCGAAAGTCACCGTCGAATTCCACCGGGACGGCGACGGCGGAGGAGATCCGGACCCGCTTGCCGCGCCGGATGTCGGCCTGCGGCCCGGCGTCCGGACGGCGGCGCAGGATCCGCCAGACCAGCACCGGCCAGTCCTTCGCCCTGCGCGGAGCGAGTACCAGGACATCGAGTTCGCCGTCATCGGGGCTTGCCTCGGGCATCAGCGTGATGCCTGCCTCGAGCTGGCCGACATTGCCGACCAGCACGCCGATCGCCTCGGTGCTCACCGGCAGCTCGTCGTCGATGGTGATGGTGAACCGGGCATGCGGGCTGCGCCGCAGCGCCCGGGCCAGGCCGCCCACGTAGGCGAACCAGCCGAGCCGCTCCTTGAGATCGTCATCGGTGTCGCGGATCAGGGCGGCGTCGAAACCCAGTCCGGCCATCACCACGAACCGCTGCTCCGCTGCCTCCAGCACGTCGATCACCCACTCGGCGGTGCCGAAGGCGACGTCGAGTGCCTCCGGCAGCTCCAGCGGTATGCCGAGGTTGCGGGCCAGCAGGTTGCCGGTACCCACCGGCACGATTGCCATCGCCACCCCGGTGCCGGCCAGCGTCCCGGCGCAGGCCGCGACCGTGCCGTCCCCGCCGCAGACCAGCACCAGCCGGGCGCCCGCCTCGACCGCGGCGCTCGCCTGGCCGGCGCCGGTATCGGCTTCGGTGGTCTCGTACCAGGCGGGTTCGGTGCCGCCGCAGTGCTCGGTGATGGCCGCCTTCAACGCCGGCAGGTCCTCGATCTTGGCGGGGTTGAGCACCGCGGCGACGCCGCTCACGAGGCTGGCCGCCGCCCCAGGATCACGGTGCTGGTGACGGCGAGCCAGCAGCAGGCCAGCAGCGCTCCGGCGATCACGTCCGTGGGGTAGTGCATGCCCCGATACATCCGCGACACCGCTACCAGTACCGGCACCAGCACCGCCAGCACGGTGGCTATCGTCCGCAGCCACGCGGCGGCTCCCACCCGCCAGGCGATCACCGCCAGCCCGCCGTACAGCGCTACCGAGGCGGCCGTGTGCCCGGACGGGAAGCTCGACGTAGGCGGGGCGCTGTCCAGGTGCTTCACCGGTGGCCGGGCCCGGTCGACCAGCAGCGTGGTGCTGACGAAGATCGTCACCTCGCCGATCAGGGACACCGCCAGGAACAGCGGCTCACGCCAGCGCTTGAGCGCCAGCCGCAGCAGCACGAAGGCCACCAGCCCGGCCGCGATGACGGTGATCGTCTCGGCGAGGAAGGTGGCCAGGTGGGTGATCTCGGTCCATGGTTCCCGGCGATGGGCGGCCAGGTTCCGGTCCACCGAGGCGTCCCAACGGACCAGGGCGCTGTCCTTCCACTGGTGGCCGAGCAGGTGCCCGATGAGCACCAGCACCAGCCAGATCAGCACGGCCGCGGCGAGCAGCCAGAGCGCCGAGGCCAGCCAGCCAGGATGCTGCCGCCCCCGGTCCGGCTGCCGCTGCGACGGCTGCCGGTCCGGTTGCTGCTGCAGTCGGCTCATTCGGTACGCCGCCAGGCGGCCTCGGCGTAGGCGTACAGGCCGAAGGCGATCAGGCCGATCGCGCAGACGCCGACCAGCAGCCGGCCGGTGTCGGACTCGGCGACGGTGCGGCGCAGCGCCCCGTCCAGGCCTCGGGCCTTCTTCGGGTCGTAGTCGAGAGCAGCCTGGATCAGGAAGTACCCGACCAGGCTGAACACCACGCCCCGCGCCGTGATGCCGAAGGTGCCGAGGAACCAGACGATCCGCCGGCTGGCCGTCGGCATGTCCGACAAGGCGAAGTGGTCCTTGAACTTTCGGGCGACGCCCTCGTAGATGAGTCCCAGGCCGACGCCGATCACCACGAGGCCGGCGATACCGACCAGCCACCGGCCTGCGGAGTGTTGCATCACCTTGGTGGTCAGCAGCTGCTGCTGGCTGGCTTGGCTCTTGCTGCGAGCGTGCGCCAGCAGGTTGAAGGCGCTGAAGGCCAAGCCGGCATAGATCACGCCCCGGATCAGCGACTGCAGCCGCGGACCGACGTCGCGGGCCTTGTCGCCCTTGCCGACCACCCCGAAGGCCACCTCGGAGAAGCGCCAGAGCGCATAGCCGACGAACCCGATCGCGATCACCCACAGCAGCAGGAAGCCACCGTTGTGCCGGGCGACCTCCTGCATCGCGCCCCGCTGATCCGCTTCCGGGGCACGCTCGCCCAGCACCAGCAGCAGGGTGAAGAAGCCCAGAAGCAGGTAGATGGTGCCCCGGGCCGCGAAGCCCAACTTGGCCAGACCCTTGAACCCGTCGCTACGGGCCACTCGTCGCGCACTCGTGCCTGCTGTCATTCTGCCCCCAGGAGTTCGGCGAAGAGTACTACGGTTCACTCCACCGCAGGCCCCCGTTCTTGCCAGGAGTCTCACCTCGATGACATCACCGGAGGAAAGTTCGGTACCGGGCGTACCGGGGCGCTCCGGTGACCCGGCGCCTCTGCAGGCTGTCGAGCGGGTGGCCGATCGGCTGGACGAGCTGGTTCCGGTCAGCGACGAGGTCGGCAACCGGGTGCTGCCCGACAACGCCCGGCTGGTCCGGTGGGCCGCTCCGGTGTTCCTCGGCTGTGCGGTGGTCCTGGTGCCCTGGATCGTGATCGCCGCGGTCACGCTGCCGTCCCACCAGCTGTCGCAGAACTACGACGTGGCCTGGGCGGGCTATGACGTGGGGTTGCTGATCGGGCTGGTGTGGACGGCGGTCAGCGCGCTGCGCCGATCGCGCCGGCTGACCATCGCCGCGGCGGCCACCGGGGCGCTGCTGGTCGCCGATGCCTGGTTCGACGTGCTCACCTCGCCCGGTGGCTGGGATCTGGCCGAAGCGGTCGCGATGTCGGTGCTCGCCGAGCTGCCGCTGGCCACGCTGTGCTTCTGGCTGGCATTCCACAGCCAGGACGTCGCCGAGCGGCGGCTGATCCTGCTGTCCGGTGAGCGGCGGGGGCGGTTTCGCGGCCGGCGGCGCTGACGGCGACCCACTCGGCACGACGACCTGAGCCAACCCGTATCCTCTTCGACGGAGGATTCGCATAGTGGCCTAGTGCGCACGCTTGGAAAGCGTGTTGGGTTAACGCCCTCAGGGGTTCGAATCCCCTATCCTCCGCCATTGTGTTCTTACTTGAACCCTTGAGAGGCTCGCCGCTGAGGGCCCGTTCGAGTAGGGACAGCAGATGGTTGTCGCAGGCGGGGCTCCTCAGTGGAGCGCCGCCTGCTTCGCGTAGGTAGACGGTGCCCAGCCCGCTGTCCGTCGGCGTCTCATGCTGGCGGCGGAAGTAGACGACCGAGGCGAACGGTTCAAGCATCTCATCACTGGTGACTTGGGGGTTATGACCCTCAGTTACGTCGATTTTGACCTTCTTGAACAGCAGCCGGTTGAGCTTCGTGCGGTCCTGAACTTCTGACCCGAGGTACAGCTCGTAGGGGTAGTCCAGCAAGAGCCGTGCGTTCGCCTGGCCTTGATCGAGCTGTGCGGTGGTTTGGTTCAGGCGCCCTTCGAGTCGGGCTCGCTCGTCGCGGATGTCACGTAGCTTCTGGGTGAGCTTGGCCTTCGGCCAGTCGGGATCGGCGGCAAGTTCGATGTAGCGGTCCTCTTGGCGGTCAAGCTCGGCCAGTCGTTTGCGCAAGTGCACCTTATGGCTGGCGTCTTGGTTCTGATGATCCTCGGCGGCCTTGTCAAACCCGGCGGCGAGTTCCTGCCGCAGGTCGACCGGCAAGGTCACCGTTCGGTAGTGGCTGGCCACCGCCTGCTCGATCTGCGCTACCCAGTCACATCACCAGGCCGTCATGGCCGCGCGGCCCAGCCCGTGACCGCCGACACGTAGGCCAAGCTGAGGCTGACCCATCCAGGTGAGGCGAAGCTGTTCCAGCAAGCGTTCTCCCTCAACGACCCACAGGCCGATCACCCGCGCCTGCGCCTCATGCCAAACGATGGAAGCGACAACCTTAAGAACGTGCATCAGGGGGCCAGAGCTGGGAGAGGCCTGTATTGGGCCGTCCGCAACACCGGATGCACAAACCGCCCACTCGCCGACGGTGGCGAGGAGCAGCTTGCCCTTGAGCAGTTGGCAGCATTCAGCCTGGCGGCGCGCTGGGTGGACCAGGCGACTGTCGAGCACGCATTGCTCTTTCCTGGACAGGGTTCGAGTGGGGCAACTGTGGCTGTCAGAGGCAGCATCCGGCGGCGACTCCTGTTTCATGCAGGTGATCTGGCGCTGCCCTCGCCTGCTCTACGGTCACCGTAGGTCTGAGCGCGACCGCCAAGCGTCATAATGAGCCGGATCGACGAAACAGCGTTTGGCGGCAATCCTTGTACCGCACCCACATTGACACACTCAGCCTTCGCCCACGACCGCCCGATTCTGGTCTCGGAGCCCTGAAAGCTTTATGTTATTTTTACCGAATTGCTCGTTCGTAAGCTGTTCGGTCAGGGGCACCTGATCAATCTCGTACGAACCTCCTCCGCCGGATCAATTGCAGCCTCGATGATGACCAGCGGATGGTCAAGGCGTCCCAGTCCGCATGCTGTTGGGGTGCCCTGGCATGCTTGCCACGTGGACCTTTTTCAGACTCACGGGACCGACGTAGAGCTCATCCGGCCGTCTGAAAGCCTGCATCCCCACGGCATGGTCCGGGCGCTCCTAGATCGGGATCGAGCACACATCTCCGGTGATACCACCGATGTACAACGCGGCGATATCTTGCGCGCGACACTGGCGAATGGAAATGTCGAGCACTGGGTCGTGCGAGACGTAACCGTCTATCCAGGCGGGTCACTCGCGAATATTGACCTTCGGATCGAACACTGCGATCCGCCACGCGCTGCAACACCGGGTTCGGCGATGGTGATGGGTAACGTCGACGACGAGACCTGGATCAGACGGGACCTACGGATTTTGCGGGCGGCACTCCAACTGCATGAGGCGGACCCAAGTGCGCCAGACATCGCCCCCGAGGACATCGCCCAACTGACGGGTTTCGACCTCGGAACTGTTCAGGTCGGGATTCGCGCCCTAGAGAACGATGGTTTGCTTGTTGGTGTCCGGCGTGGCGCCAACAGCAACGCATGGCTGATAGATGCGGTCTCCGGCGAGGGCCGTCGCCGCGCGGGCGCATGGCCCTCAGCGGAGACCGCCGTCTATGCGCTGATCAACGCTCTGCAGGAGGTAGCGAATGACCCCAATCGGCCCGACGAGCAGCGATCGACGGCACGTCGGATCCTTGAGGCCGTCGGCTCCTTCGGCTCCAACGTCGGTGCCAGCGTCCTTGCGTCTGTGTTGGCGCGCCTGTTAGGCGCCTAGACTGCCACGCTGCCTGGACGCAGGCAGTTGCATAAGGGAGTTGCGCAGGATGGCAGTCGCTATGGGGAGTGGACCGTTACTAACCCTCATCGAGTCTGCTGCTGCCTCGATGATCAGCTGAGCAGTAGACCATGCCATCCCAGTCAGCTTGGCGAGCTTGGTGGTGGAAAGGCCTGGGGCGTGAAGCTGGCGAACCGGCGGCACGGTGGTGCTCCGTGATGCGCGAGCAGGAGTCCGGTGTTGGTCCGTCGTCGCAAGTGGAACAACGGTGCCCGCACGCTGCTTGGTTCCATTGGCCAATACGACCTGGCTTGGGCGGAGCGTGGCGACGGAAACGGTCGCGCCGCTCGGCCCCCAGCGCGTGCACAATCCACGCGGAGGCCTCTGTATGCGCGAGGAACCTCCTTGTCCACGCCACACGAGCACAACCGTGCGCCACATGCCCGTGACCCTCGCTTGGCCCGCGTGGTGGCAATAGTCGACACTGGACTCCGTGACAACCACGCCGAAGGAGTCAAGTTCGAGTGACCACCTATATGTCTCCGGGACGTTCTGGCTAACAGTCGCCCTCGTAATCGTAACGCTCGCGCTTGGTTGGTTTGCGTGGCGAACGCTTGTAATCGCCAGGAACCGGCGCACGCTTCGGTGGAGTCAAACAGTAGTCCCAATGGTTCGTAATGACCATCGTCTGACGGGAGAACTCGTCGTCACGTGGCAGGGCAATCCAGTCGATCACCCAGCCATCGCTACGGTGCGTCTTGAAAACGCCAGCAAGACCGACATTGGCACGGTTTCCTTTGACGGAGGTAGGCCCGTCGTTCTGTCGTTCAACGCGAATGTACTCGCTCTACTCGAACCTGAGGCGACGGAAAAAGACGGCCTGTTGCCGGTTCGTCTGAGCGGTAACACCGTCCTTGTCGGTCCGGGCCTGCTGCGCCATGGCGGGACCCTTACTGTATCTGCACTAGTCGATTCTGTAGCTACCTGTTCGCTTGCAGCGCCGCTCGAAAACGTCAATGTTCAAGAGCATCCACGTGAATCTAGCGAAAATGATCTGACGCTTGAGTTCGGTGCGTTTGGCCTCAGCTTCCAAACGCGTGAAAGCCTAACCGCATTAGTCTCGTTCCTTGCGACAGGCGTCGCTGCGGCAGCGGCAGCAATAGCAGCGGCATCAGCGTTTAAGAAGTAGGAGTTAAGGGCAAGGGTCTAGATGTTGGACTCAACGATCCAATTAGCACGCGCCAAGAGTTCGTCGAATGTGATAATTTCAGGCTCGCCTAGATTGCGTCGGTAGAGCTCGAACGACCTAACCTTGTCAACATTATGTCCACCTGCAGGTCCCACGAACTCGTTGAGTTGACCAACTATAAGAAACGACTTCGGCTTTAATAAATAGCCAAACTCACCTGGAACCTCAGCTCCAGTCTCATCTTTCTGGCTGATCCGTTCATTGAGCTGCATAGAAGCCCGGTGGACGGTTCCCTGAACCTGGGCAACTTCACCAGCCATTTCGTCGGTTGGTGCCCAGCATCCTGAGCGGTAGAAGTCCTTCTGTAACAAGGTGTAGCATGCGTCTTTATTTCAGCGAACACCATGGATCTGATTCGGCCAGCGGTCTGCATGAACGCATCGACACGTTTGCCGGCACCCGCGACATTGGAGCCAGCGACTATCTGTTCAAGGCGATCGTCATCCCAGGACGTTAGTAACCTGGTACCGAGGCCCAGCCCCAAGATCCACGGGTTGGCCTCGAACAGAAGCTGCCAGACCTTCTCGGCAGACTTACCCGGCGTGTTCTCGCGTACTGACTCAAAGTACTTCTGATCCTGAATGTACCGGCGGAAGAGCGCCACTTGCTCGCGACGGTGCGCCAGTGCGATGACGTCCTTTGCAGCGACGTCGTTTTGGATCAGCTTCTTGAACTTCTCCCGGTCCTTGGCATATGCCTGGTCCAGAGCTAACGGATCATCGAAGACCTGCCGGATCAGCGAATCATCTACACGTACCGTCGCTCCACCTTCGAGTTTTATGTAGTCAAGGCCGCGTATCAAATCGATGAGCTTGGTGACGTTTGGTTCACGCAGGTTGAGGATGATCTTCGTCTTGCCCACTACACCTGGAGAAGGCACTTTCTGTACCCAGAGCTCCTTGACGCGACCTTGCTCGCGCACCACGAGCAACTTCAGCTGAACCCTTCCCGCCTCGGATTCGTAGACGGTCCACTCCTCGCCGTCGAAGCGCAACTCGGTAACAGTCGAATACCTTGTGGATGATCCTGGCGGGCTGACGGAAATCGGAGGAGGTCTCTCGGTCAATATGGAACGTCTTTGACAGGTACGTCCTGTCCGCCTTCCGCTCTCGTGCAAATCCGGTCTCGGTCATGTCCTCACCAAAGTCATCGGCGCGGCCGAAGCCGTCCTCCTCGAAGACCGTCACTCCTACTCCTCACATACTCGTTCATTTCGAGTATGCACCCAAGGAGGGACAGGTCTGCGCATCCGGTCGGTGCCATAGGACGACTTAGCTACTAACCTGCCTCCACCGAGTCAGCTGCTGCATCGATGATCAACCGAGCGGTTGCCCAAGCCATTCCTGTCTGCTGAGCGATCTTGGTCATGGAAAGGCCTGCGGCATGAAGGCGGCGAACCTCGGCTCGCTGCTGCTCTGTGATCCGCCAAGAGGTGTCAGGCGGCGGTCCGTCATCGCGCGATAGCAGCAGAGGTGCCCGGCAAGCCGATTGGTCCAGCAAGCCGGGTTCTTCCGAGCTAGGGCCGCCTGTGCTCCTCCCCGGCAGCTCCGGAAGCCGGAAGTTCGAGTAGGCAAAGATCACCTCCGCCATCTGATGTCTCGCGACATCCTGGACTGGCCGCAGTTGCTGATCATCCCAGCACGGCCGTCTCCGCGGCGGTCACCATCCGCTGAGCCCACTTCACCGCCTGCCGTGCCTTCGTCTCGCTGAGAAAGAAGACGCCGTAATGCGCGTTGTCCTTCAGATCAAGCAGGCGGGCGAGGTTCTTGCTCATCTCGGCACCGACGGCTGCGACACCGGACAGCAGGTCTACGGCTTCCCGGTGGTTCTGGCCCCGTGCCCGGTTGCCCAGCACGGCGCAGCAGACAGCATCGGAGGATGCGATACCGGCCAGTACCGCCAGCGACGCGGAGACGTTCAGGCTGGCGTCATTCTCGGTGTCCAGCGCCAGCTCGGCAGTGTCGGCGAACGCGCGGGCGTGCTCCAGCCGGGTGCGAGCCTCGCTCTTGCCACAAGTCTGGGTGCGCCCAGCCCGGACGGTCACGCCTCACGTTCCAGGCTCATCCGGTAGCCGAGATCGCGCAACAGGTTGCGGATACCCGTGCCGGCGAGCGGAATAGCGTCCCGCCGCCATTCGGCTAGGACGGGGTCGCGCTCGGCGATGAGCCGCAGGATCTCATCCTCGTGGATGTCGTAGACCTGGCAGGCGTTACCGGTCCACACCGGCACTAGCTCGCGCAGCCGGTCCACCTGCGCCTGCCAGGTGTCCGGACTCTCGTCGGCGCCGGCGGTGTGCACCAGCAGAATGTCAATATCGCTGTCAGCGTCGCCGTCGCCACGCGCGGCCGAGCCGAACATCGCCGCGGACCGTGCGGCCAACTTCCACATGCCGACTTCGGACCGGAGCCGCGACAACAGCTCGGTACGCAGTGCGGCCAGCGCTTCCACGGCTATCCAGGCGACGTGCTCACGGTTAGCCACGTACAGCCAGGCGCTGCCGGCGGGACTGGCTCGCACGATGCCCTGGTGCACCAAGCGGTTGAGTACGTTGCGGACGCCTGCTTCGGAGCCCATGCCGGTCAGCTGGTGTACCTGGCGTCCCGTGACCGGCGTCAATAGCTTGGCCAAGGTGACCAGCACGGCGCCGTCCAGGGTCGGCACGACTGCCTCAGAGGGCACGGAGACGTTCATGCAGGCCTTCGGGTCAGTAGTTACGAGGACGTCCGTAGTAAACTACGGATATCCCCAATATACTAGGGATGCCGATTCTCCGGTGACCCAGCGCCCTGACGGGCGGCCTGGCTTGGAGCAACGCGGTCCTTCTCGGCAATACGCCGGATGAAGCGGCCTCAGACGCCCGCCACCGTGATCAGGAAGTCGGTGGCGAAGCCCGCGACCAGGCCGATCATCAGCCCCCAGTACAGGACGTGCTTGCCGCCCATCCGCAGCGCCACCCCGACCAGCTCGATCACCACGAACAGGATCGACCCGGCGGCCAGAGCAAGGAACAGGATGGACACCGCGTCGTTGCTGAACGACTGGCCGATCAGCGTTCCGAGGAAGGTCGGCCCACCGCCGATCAGCCCGAGCAGCCCGAGCACCGACCAGCTGGGCCGGACCTCGGCGGCCGCGAACGGCGCCGTGATCCCGAACCCCTCGGTCGCGTTGTGCAGCGCGAATCCGATCACCAGAAGCACTGCCAGCCCGATCTCGCCGCCGGCCGCCGACTGCCCGATCGCCAGGCCCTCGGAGAAGTTGTGCAGTCCGATGCCGATCGCGATCAGCAACGCCAACCGGAACGTCGGATGGGCCAGCAGCCCGGTCTCGGCTCTGGTGGCCGGCTCGTTCACCGCCATCGCGCCCGGACCGAACCTGGTGCGCCGGCCGGCCATCCAGCGGTCGTAGTAACCGAGCGGCACCAGCCCCGCGGTCACCCCGGCCGCCAGCACCGCGGCCAGCCAGCCGAACCGCAGCCAGCTCGCCTCGCCGGCGTGGGCCGACATCAGCGCGTCCTCGACCGGTTCCACCGCGTGGCTGAGGATGTCCCAGAACAGGAACAGCAGGATGCCGATCGCCACCGCGTTCAGCAGCGAGCGGGTGCCCCGCGACAGGCCACGGGAGCGGGCGACCGGCAGTCCGAGCACTATCGTGCCGCCTGCGATCGCTCCCAGGGCGACGATCTCACCACCGGTCACGTCGTCCTCCTTTGCCGGGGTTGTTAGGTTAGGCGACCCTAATCAGCAGAGAGGCCGGTGTCCAGAGGCTGTGATCGCGGTCGCCAGCGAAATGTCGTTGCCGTCATGCCGGCGTCATCCGGTTGTCACAGTGGGGCACTGGAATGGGCCATCGGGTCGCGCGGAAGGCGGAGAAGATGGCGGCACAACCCCTGACCTTCGAGTACTCGTCGGTGTACGGCAACCTGGCTGCGGCCTACACCTGCGGAGCGCTGGCAGCGGAGTTCGGTCCGGAGCTGGTCCGGGTGGCGTTCTGCACCGACGCCGAGGAGCGCGGCTGGCCGCAGCCGCTGCTGGCCGAGCTGAGCCTGGCCGACGCGCGCCGGCGGCGCCTGGACACCCGGCTGCTCGGGCTGGTGCCCGACGGCGACGGGCCGGCCTGGGCACTGGTCACCTCGCACGTCATCCTCGCCCGGCAGGCACCCTTGCTGGTCCGGGCGCTGGGTGCGGTGCTGCAGGCCCGGCCGCACCGGCCGCCGATGCTCGGCTCGGCGCTCGCAGCCGACGAGGTGAGCTGGGCCGCCGAGCAGCCGCTGCGGGCGGCCAGCATCCTGATCATGGAGGACTTCGTGGCCGGCGCGGCGCCACTGGCGGCCTGACGAACCGGCCTGACAAGCCGCTGAACCGGCCTGACGAACCGGCCTGGCGAACCGGCCTGGCGAGCCGGCTTACGAAACGCAGCGCCCCAGCGTCAGCCCCTGTGACGCGGCTTCTTGACCCGACCGGGCCGCTCGCCGTCCTCGCGGGTCAGCTCGATCAGCTGGCCCGAGATCCGGGTCCGGCTCAGCGCGTCCAGCGTCCGGGGTGGCAGGTCCGCCGGTAACTCGACCAGGCTGTGGTCGACCTTGATATCGATGTGGCCGAAGTCCTGCCGGCTCAGGCCGCCCTCGTTGGCGATGGCGCCCACGATCGCTCCCGGCTGCACCTTGTGCCGCTTGCCGACCCGGATCCGGTAGGTGGCCAGCCGGCCGTCGGACTTGGTGCGGCGCTGCCCGGCCACCCGGACCGCCGGCCGGTCCCGGTCCCGATCCCGGTCGAAGGCCCGGTCCCCCGCAGAACCGAACTCGTTCTTCCTTCGCACCACCGGAGCTTCGGGAGCCATCAGGAAAGACTCGCCGTCCTGGGACAGCACCGCCAGCGCCGCCGCGACATCGGCCATCGGCACGTCGTGCTCGCGCACGTAATCCTCGACCAGGCCCCGGAAGAACCCCAGTTGCGGCGAGGCCAGGTTCGCCGTGATGGAGTCGGCGAACTTCGCGACCCGGGTGCTGTTGACGTCCTCGACGGTCGGCAGCGCCATCTCGGTCAGCGGCTGCCGGGTGGCCCGCTCGATCGCGCTGAGCAGGTGCCGTTCCCGGTGGGTCATGAACAGCAGCGCCTCGCCGGTCCGGCCGGCCCGGCCGGTGCGCCCGATCCGGTGGATGTAGGACTCGGTGTCGGTGGGGATGTCGTAGTTCAGCACGTGGCTGATCCGCTCGACGTCCAGCCCGCGGGCCGCCACGTCGGTGGCCACCAGGATGTCCAGGGCGCCGCTGCGGAGCTGGGCGATGGTGCGCTCGCGCTGCGCCTGCACCAGGTCGCCGTTGATGGCCGCCGCCGAGAAGCCC
This sequence comes from Jatrophihabitans sp., assembly GCF_036389215.1. Lineage (GTDB taxonomy): Bacteria > Actinomycetota > Actinomycetes > Mycobacteriales > Jatrophihabitantaceae > Jatrophihabitans_A. The sequence continues at coordinate 41,584 of NZ_DASVQG010000144.1, read as the reverse complement.
CGGGCCCGCAACCGCTCGGCCAGCTCCTCGGTGGCCTGCTTGGTGCGGACGAAGACGATCATCGCCTCGAACGGCTCGATCTCCAGGATCCGGGTCAGGGCGTCCATCTTCTGCGGGTTGGCCACCTGCAGGTAACGCTGGCGGGTATTGGCCGCCGTGACGGTCTTGGTCTTGACGGTGATCTCGGCGGCGTCGGTGAGGTACCGCTTGGCGATCCGCCTGATCTGGGCCGGCATGGTCGCCGAGAACAGCGCCACCTGCTTGTCGGCCGGGGTGTCCTTCAGGATCGTCTCGACGTCCTCGGCGAAGCCCATGTTCAGCATCTCGTCGGCCTCGTCCAGCACCAGGAAGCGCAGCTGGGTCAGGTCCAGGGTCTTCTTCTCCAGGTGGTCGATCACCCGGCCCGGGGTGCCGACCACCACGTGCGCGCCGCGGCGCAGGCCCGACAGCTGCACGCCGTAGCTCGACCCGCCGTAGATGGGCAGCACGTTCAGGCCGGGCAGGTAATGGGCGTACTTGCCGATCGCCTCGGACACCTGCAGCGCCAGCTCGCGGGTCGGCGCCAGGACCAGCGCCTGCGGCGCCCGCTGGCTCAGGTCGATCCGGGACAGGATCGGCACCGCGAACGCGGCGGTCTTGCCGGTGCCGGTCTGGGCCAGGCCGACGACGTGCCGGCCGGTCATGAGCGCCGGGATGGTGGCGGCCTGGATCGGCGACGGGTTCTCATAGCCGACATCAGCCAGCGCTCGCAGCACCCGCTCGTCGATGTCCAGGTCAGCGAAGGTTACGTGGGAGTGGTCCTCAGCGGTGCTCATCAGCGTCCAATCTAGTGGAGCGGGACGCAGCAGAAGATCAGGTCAGTGAGCGGGGGTCCGCCGGCACGTCGATCGCGTGCTCGCGCAGCAGCTCCAGCGGGATGATCTCCAGCGCCAGGGCATTGGTCGCCGCCAGCACCACCGGCGCCGCAACCCCCGCCCGGTAGGACTGCAGCCACCGCATTGCCACCACGCACCAGCGCTCGCCCGGGCCCAGGCCCGCGAAGTGGTATTCCGGCCGGGGCGTCATCAGGTCGTTGCCGATCTGGCGCTGGTGTTGCAGGAACTCCACGGTCAGCACCACGCAGACGGTGTGGCTGCCGACGTCCTCCGGACCGGAGGTGCAGAAGCCGTCCCGGTAGAAACCGGTGACTGGATCGGTTCCGCACTCCTCGAGTTCGGTACCCAGCACGTTCCGGCTCTCGCTCACACCGCAAGTTTGGCACCGGTCGGGCGTAGTGGAGGTTAGCCGCCGTGCTCGGTTGCGGCCGGATTCGGGCGGTCCTCGCGCACCCAGGTGGAACGGCCCTCGTCCAGCCGGAGCTCGGCGTCACACATCGCGGCCGCCTCCGGATCGTGGGTGGCCACCAGCACCCCGGCTCCGCGTCGCGCCTCGCCCCGCAACAACGCCATCACCCGGCTTCGATTTCCCGCGTCGAGTTCGCTGGTCGGCTCGTCGGCGAGCAGGTAGGAACCCCGCTCGGCCAGCCCGCGGGCGACCGCGACCCGCTGCTGCTGCCCTCCGGACAGCTCCTCCAGCAACTGGTCGGCGGCCTCGTCCAGGCCCAGTGCCAGCAGCGCCGCCTCAGCCCGGTCCCGGGCGTCGGGAAGCCTCGCCGCGACCAGCGGCACCGCCACGTTCTCGATCGCGGTCAGGATCCGCAGGAGTGCATTGCCCTGCGGTATCACCACGATTCCGGCCGCGACGGCCTGATCGCGGCCGGTGATCGGCTGACCGGCCACGCTCAGCGTGCCGGCGGACGGCGGGGTCAGCCCGGCGAGGGCAGCCAGCAGCGAGCTCTTGCCCGCCCCGGACGGGCCGGTGACGGCGACCAGCTGCCCCGGGCCGAGCACGAGATCGGCCGGCCGGACGGCGACCACCATCCCATAGCGGACCTCGATGCCGGTGGCGCGCAGGACGCCGTCCATCGCGCCGCCCGTCGCGCCGCCGGTCGCGGCGGTCATGGCGCGGCACCTGGCAGGCCACCGGCGGGCCGGCCTGGACGGGGGTCCCGGTCTGGACGGGGATCCCGGCCGGGACGGGGATCCCGGCCGGGACGGGGGTCCAGCAGCACCGTGCCGTCCGGATTGAGCTGCACCCGCAGCAGGGTTCCCGGGGGGATCTGTTCCCGGACGTCGGGCGGCAGTTGCAGCGACCCGTCCCGGCCGAGGACCGCGAAGTCCTCACCGCCGTGCCCCTCGGCCCCGATCCGGCCGTCCCGGATGGTGATGGTGCGCGGCATCCGGGCGGCCACCTCGGGATCATGGGTCACCGTGATCACCGTGGTGCCGACCGACCGGTTCACCGAGCCGATGGCCTGCAGCACCTCGTCGCGGTAGCGATGATCGAGCTGGCTGGTCGGCTCGTCGGTCAGCAGCAGCCCCGGCAAGGTCGCCATTCCGACCGCGACCGCCAGTCGCTGCAGCTGGCCCGGGGTCAGTTCCACCAACCGGTGGTGGGCGCAGTCGGCCAGCGACAGCAGGTCCAGCACCTCGGTGGGCCTGGGCAGCTCCCAGGCGCCCAGCCGGCGGGCAGCCTTCTGGGCGAAGGCAACGTTCTGCGCGGGCGAGGCGTAGCTCAGCAGGTTGCGCACCGCGCCCTGCAGCACCGCCCCCACCTCGATCGCGCGCAGCCGGTCGAGGTCGGCATCCTCCATCACGGCCAGGTCGTGCTCGCCCACCCGCAGCCGGCCGGCGCTGGGCCGCTGCACTCCGGCCAGCAGCGTGATGAGGGTGGACTTGCCCGAGCCGGACGGCCCGAGCAGCCCGACCAGCTGGCCCGCCGGCACCTCCAGGTCGACGCTGGTCAGCGCCACCACGTCGTTGCCTTCCAGCCGGTAGATGTGCACCAGGCCGTGCGCGGAGACCGACAGCCCCCTTCTCACCCCGGCCATCACTGCCCCTCCCGCAGGACGGCCGGCGAGACGGCGCGAAGCACCAGGACCGTTGCCAGCACCGCGGCGCAACACAGCAATGCCAGCGCGCCGCAGGCCACCAGCAGGACGGCCGGCCACGCGGTGCGGTAACTGGGCAGCGGCACCGTCGACGGGCTGACGAACAGGGCCAGCGCGGGCAGTGCCAGCCGGGCGCCGGCCACCCCCACCGCGGCGCCGGCCAGCACGCCGGCCAGCACGCCGAGCAGCTGCTCGATCAGCACCGCGCGGCGCAGCAGGCGTAGCGGCAAGCCGAGCAGCCGCAACGCCGCGAGGTCATAGCCGCGTGAGCGCCGCGAGGTCATGGCGACGATGACGATCATCAGGGCCGCCAGCAGGACCGCGACCAGCCCGGCGGCCAGCGCCGCCCGGATCGACCAGGCCGGCGGGGACTGGTCATAGACCGATCGCCGCTCGGCGGCCGTCGACCGCGCGCTCACCGGTATACCGGCAGCGGTCAGGGCCTCGGTCAGCCGGCGCTCGCGGGCCGGGTCGACCGTGCGCAGCCAGATGCTGGCGGTGCTGTTGGTGAGCTCGGACTGGCTGGCAGCGATCGCCAGGTCGAGGTCCACCAGCAGCGCACCGGTGCCGACCCGGGGCAGGAAGGCCAGCGACCCGACCGGCTGGCAACTGGCCGACTCTCCGTCGATGCCGTGGGTCAGGACCGCGGCAGCGCCATCATCGCTGTCACCGCTGGTCCCGGCGCCGGGACCGGCGAGCAGGCAGGGCAGGTTCACCGGGACGTCCAGGTGCTGCAGTGTCGCCTCGGACCCATGGCTGACCGCGTGCAGGACCAGGCCGCCGGCCGGCCCGGCGGTGAACGAGGTGGTGGCCGCGGTGCCGGCCGCAGCCGCCGCCTCCTCGGCATTGCGCCAGTCCTGGGCGCCACCGAGCGGCACCGGCCGCCAGCTGCCTGCTGCGCTCGAGCTGACATCCAGGCCAAGCAGCTGGATGGCCACCTTGACGGCGAGGAAGTCGCCCACCGTCCGGACCAGCTCGATCTGACTGAGCGTGCAACCCTGCTCGCAGCCGCCGAGCGCGGTGCCGGGGACCGTGCCGGCGCGGACCGGCAGCCGGGTGGTGGTCAGCGAGCCGTCCGGGCGCCGCAGGCGCAGCCGGAGCGAGACCGGCTGGGGCGACTCGGGTGAGGTCGGGTCGTCGCTGACCACCTGGGCGGAGCCCAATCGCAGCCGTAGCTGGCGGCCGGTGAACACGATGGGAGCCGGCCGGTTCGCGGGCACCAGCCGGTCCAGCAGCGCCTGCGACGGGATATCGCGCGCAAAGCCCCAGTCGGCGATCACGTTCAGCCGCCGGCGGCCCACCGCCAGCACCGGGCTGGAGTCACCGTCCGGGCGCTGCGTGATGACCGCCATCGCGTAGTCACCGGCCGGATCGGCGTCGGCGACCACCGACCGGAGCTTGGCCGCCGTCGGCGCCCGGACGTCCAGGACCACCGCCGCGCCGACCTCGGCGCCGGCCCGGGCCGTCCGGTTGACCGCCGAGACCTGCCACTGGTCGACGCTGGACACCAGCAGCGCGACCGCCACGCACACCAGGGTGAGCACCCGGCGAAAGCTTGGCCGGCGGGCCGCCTGCAGGCCGGCCACGGCAACCGCCAGCCGGCCCTGCCAGAGGGCTCGGTGCCCGGCTATCCGGGCCCCCCACAGTGCCAGCCTGCCGAGCAGCAGTCCCGCCAGGATCGCGATCAAGCCGGGTGTGAGGAGTGAGATCGCGCTGTTGCGATCACCGGTCAGGGCCACCGTCACACCGGCTACGGCGGCCACCGCCAGAGCCAGCTCGGCCGCGCCGGCACCGCGGCCGGTCGCTGTCGGTGCGACCGTCCGCAGTAGCTGCGCGATCGGTTGGGCGGTCGCCCGGCGGGCCAGCAGCACCGCCAGCGCCACCTCCACCAGGGCCACCGCGACTCCGCCGAGCAGCACCGGCCAGCGCCACTCGGGCGTGACACCCGCGGGCAGCCACCACCGGCAGAGCAGCCAGCACCCCAACCAGGCCAGCCCGAGCCCTGGAACCAGGGTGCCCGTGACCAGCACCGCGATCTCGCCGAGGTAAGGGCCGGCCGCGTCCCGCTTGCTCTGGCCGCGCAATCGGGCCAGTGCCAGCTCGGGACGGCGCTGGTCGACGCCGACCGCCACCACCAGTCCGAGCACCACCAGCACCACCAGCGCCAGTTGAACCGCCAGCGTGGGGATGATCGCCCGGCTCTGGCGCCGGCCAGCATCGGCCTGTTCCAGCAACGGCACGAGCCTTGACCGCACGCTGCCGCGGTTGGGATCGCCGGCCGGATGCGCGGCATCGATCCTGGCGGTGATCGCGTCGATCGCCTGCAGCAGCCGCCGGCTGGTGTCAATGCCGATCCGGCCCGCCGGCACCGGAAGGTCGGCGAAGTAGCTGAACGGCGTGCTGCTGCCGGCCGTCGCCGAGCGGCGCGCCGCCTCGAACGCCGAGATGCCGGCCGGTGTCAGCAGCAGGGCATCGGAGTGCAGCAGATCCGGTATGTCTCCGCGCGGCTCGCGCACCACCCCGGCTGCCGTCGAGTAGGCCCGGTCGAACCAGTAGTCGGTGGCCGGGTCGAAGGGCTCGTAGAGCCCGGACACCCGGGCGGTTCCGATCTCATAGGCCGCGGAGCCACCCCGGCCGATCAGCTGCAGCCGGTCGCCGACGCCGACGTTCAGCGCCCGGCTGCTGGAGCTGCTGACCAGAACTTCCAACCCGGTTGCCGGGCACCGGCCGGCGGTGATCCGCAGCCTGCCGCACAGGTCATCGCGGCCGGCGGCGATCGCGTCGAAGCTCGAATGCGCCGCCGTTACCGAGACGGCGGTCTGGAAACCCATCACCGGCGTCGTGAACAGCGCCTGCTCCGCTCCGACCGGCAGATAGGACCGGACTTCACCGGCCGAGCCAGCGGTGATCGTGACGCCCCGTTCGGCGGTGCCGGTGTGGCTGAGCTGGGAGCGGATCGCGGCCTGCTCGACGGCCCGCTCGTACATCGGCCCCGCGGCGCAGGCGGCGATGGCGGTCATCGAGAGCAGGGCGACCAGGACGGACTGGCCGGCCCGGTGGCGCAGCGAGCGCAAACCCAACCAGCCGCCGTTCATGGGCGTCAGGCTAGCGGGCCGTGGCGTCGACATCCGCGTGAAACCGCTACTCCTCGACGGCTACCACCTACCAGCTGGGAGTCAGCTACTGACCGGGCGCGTGCCGGCGGCCGGGCGCAGCAGTATCACCGCCGCCAGCACGACCGCCGCCCCGGCCACCTGCCCGGCATTGAACCGGTCACCGAACACCACGATCGCCGAGGCCGCGGTGACCACCGGCTCCAGGCAGGACAGGATCGCGGCTGTCGAGGCGCCGACCAGCCGGAGCCCTGCGAGGAAGCAGCCGATCGAGATCACGCTGGACACCAGCGCTATCGGCAGCAGCCACAGCCACCCGGTCGGCTGCGCCGGTAGCCGCAGCGAGCCGGTGGTCAGCCCGAACGCGGCCACGCTGACCGCCGCGCTGCTGCACACCAGCGCCGAGAGCAGGTACACGTCGAAGTCCTCGGGCAGCCCGTTGGCCGCGGTGATGTAGAGGGCGTAGGCGATGGCGGAGCAGAAGGCCAGCAGCGCCCCGGCCGGAGCCACCGGGCCGTTGGAACCGGCGTAGCCGAGCAGCAGGCCCAGGCCCGCGATCGAACAGCCGAGGGCGGCGAACTTCCGCCGGCTGGCAGTCTCGCGTCGCAACGCCAACCCCAGCACCATGACCATCGCCGGGTACACGTAGAGGATCTGCCCGACCAGTGAGGCATCGATCCTGGTGAGGGCACTGAAATAGCAGGCGGCCTGCACGGCGTAGCCGACCCCGCCCAGGGCCAGACAGCTCAGCAGCAGCCGCGGCCCGGGCAGCGCCGGCCGGCGGATCCCCACGATCAGCCAGAACACCAGCGCCGCGATGCCGAACCGCGCGGCCAGCATCGAGCTGACGCTGAACCCGGCGGCGAAGCACTGCTTGCCGAACAACGCGGCCAGGCCGAAGGCCACCGCCGAGAGCAGGCACAGCCCGACTCCGCGAACGGACGCCGGCCGGCCGGTCGCCGGCTGGACGGTCGGCGCCGGCACCGAAGCGGCAAGGGCGGTCTGGCTCACCGGCTTACCGTACGAGCGAGCCACCAATCGAGGTAGCCTTGGCTTCCTTTCCTTCTCAAAGGCATTTCCTTGATATCACTTCACCAGTTGCGGTGCTTCCTGGCGACCTTGGAGCATGGCTCGTTCACCGCGGCGGCAGCCGAGCTGGGCCTTGCGCAACCGTCGATCTCCGAGCAGGTCCGGCTGCTGGAACAGGGGCTCAACGCGCCGCTGTTCGACCGGGTCGGCCGTGGGCTGCTGCCGACCGAGGCGGCCCGGGTGCTGCGGCCGCACGCCGAGCGGGCACTGACCGCGGTCGCCGAAGCCAGCCGGGCGGTCGCCTCGGTGCGCGAGGTCCTGGAGGGGACCATCCGGTTCGGGGTGTTCGGAACCGCCCGGCTGTACCTGGGCAGCGCGCTGGTGGCCGATGTGCTGCGCGCGCATCCCCGGGTGCGGCTGGAACTGATCGGCCAGAACTCGATGGACGTGCTGCGGGACCTGCGGCACGGCAGGCTGGAGGCGGCCATGATCGCCTTGCCGATCGCTGATGAAGGGCTGCAGGTCCAGCCGCTGATCCGTGACGAGGTCGTCTATGTCAGCGCTGATCCGCTGCGGGTCCGCAAGCCGGTGACGGCGGCTGAGCTCGCGGCGGCAACACTGGTGCTGTCAGAGGCCAGCTGGGGCAACGAGGACTCCACCCGGCGGCAGCTGGCCCGGGCGGTTCAGTCGACCGGCTCGACGCTCAGGCCACGGATCGAGGTGGAGGACATCGAGACCGCTCTGGAGGTGGCGGCGCTCGGCCTCGCCGACACGGTCACCGCCCGGGGCCTGCTGCACCTGCTGGGCGACCGGCTCTCACCCCAGCTGCGGTGGGCACCGCTGCGGCCGCGGATCTACGACGAGTTCGCGATCGTGCATCGCCAGGGCGCCACCCTGTCACCGGCCAGCCAGGCGATCGTGGCGATCGCCGCGGCCCGGATGCGAGCCGTCGTGCCGGGGTGACCAGCCGCTGATCAGCCGCTGATCAGCCGGCGCCGCGCGAATGCTGCCCGCGCAGGACGTCGGTGACGAAGCCGTGCTTGGCCGCGCTGTAGCGCTCCCGGTCATCGCGATGCGCGGCGGCGAGCCCTGCCTTGAGCGCCGCATAGTCGGCGGCCAGGTGCCGGTTGCCGCGCAGCAGATCGCGGAAGCGCACCAGGTCTGTCCGCTGCGGCGAACCGGCCCGCAGCAGATGCAGGTGAGCGACCCGGTGGCCGTCGAGGACCTGGACGAAGAACCGCTCGTAGGGCCGGCCGTCCAACTCCGGCGGCACGTAGTGCCAGCCCTGGGGCGCCAGCAGGCCGGCGACCTGCTCGGCGACGGCCAGGTCGCTCACCTCGGCCAGCAGGTCCAGGATCGGCTTGGCCGGCAGTCCCGGGATCGCGGTGGAGCCGACGTGCTCCACGGGGCATACCAGCAGTGCGCCCAGCGCCTCGTCCAGCGACTGCCCGGCCCGGCGCCCACGCGCCAGCCAGGTCGGGTCGGGTGCCACCAGCTCGACAGGTTCGCTCGCCCAGCTGGGCCAGTCCGGATCCGGTGTCGGCATGGTGGTCAGCGCTGGTCCCTTCGCAGCGGGTGGTCCGGCGGCACCTGCACCAGCACGATCCGGACGCCGTCGGGGTCCGCGATCCACATCTCGATCAACCCCCAGGGCTCCAGTTGAGGGGCGCGCAGCACCGGCACCCCGAGCGCCGCCAACCGGGTGTGCTCGGCCCCGACGTCGCGGACCTGCAGCCACAGCTCCAGGCCGCCCGGTGATCCCTCGGACCCGTGGCCGGACACTTCCAGCAACCCGTTGCCCAGGAAGAACACCAACCCGGCAGCGAACTCCCGGTACACCGCCAGTCCCAGGATGTCGCGGTAGAACCGCTGGCTGGCCGCCAGGTCACGGGGGTGCAGCAGCAACCGGCTGCTCAGGATGTCCATAACGCCATGATGCGCCTATCGATCAAGGCCGGCCGGTCGATTAGATTGCGGCCATGACGGCTGCCGTTCCGACCATCCTCGCCACCTCCGGCGGCCTGGTGCCATCGCCCCGGCTGCGCTGGGAGGTCGGCCCGCTCACCGACTACGCCGTCGAACTGGCCGGGGTCACCGGGCGGGCGCCCAGGGTGTGCTTCCTGGCCACCGCGATGGGGGACAACTCCGAGCAGGTCACGTGCTTCTATGACGCCGCCGTGCAGCGCGGCTTCTCCCCCAGCCACCTGGCGCTGTTCCCGATGCCCAACGTCGAGGACCCCCGGGAACTGCTGCTGAGCCAGGACGTGATCTGGGTGTTCGGCGGCAGCGTGGCCGGGTTGCTGGCGATGTGGCGGCTGCACGGGATCGACCTGGCGATGCGCGAGGCCTGGCAGGCCGGCGTGGTGCTGACCGGCGTCTCGGCCGGGTCGATCTGCTGGCACAGCGGGGGCACCACCGACTCGTTCGGGTCCCGGCTGCGCCCGGTGACCAATGGGCTTGCGCTGGTTCCGTTCTCCAACGGCGTGCACTACGACTCCGAGGAGCAGCGCCGGCCGGTGTACCACTCGCTGATCGCCGACGGCACGCTGGCGTCCGGATATGCCACCGAAGACGGCACCGGCGTGCTCTACCGCGGCAGCGACTTCGTCGAGGCGGTGACCGAGACGGAGGGCAAGACCGCCTACTACGTCAGCCGGTCACCCGACGGCACGGTCACCGAGCAGCCGCTGGACACCCGCCTGCTGAGAGCGCCATGACGCCACCCGGGCAGTCGCTGGCCGCGTTGCTGGACTCCGGCGCCTTGACCGGCGCCGATCCCGACGCTGTGTACGACGTGTTCACCGGCTGGGCCGCGGGGCAGGGGCTCGAGCTGTACCCGGCCCAGTCCGAGGCTCTGATCGAGCTGCTGTCGGGATCCAACGTGATCCTGTCCACGCCCACCGGTTCGGGCAAGTCGCTGGTCGCCACCGGAGCCCACCTGGCTGCGCTCCTCAACAACCGGCGCAGCTTCTACACCGCCCCGATCAAGGCGCTGGTGAGCGAGAAGTTCTTCGCGCTGTGCGATATCTTCGGCTCCTCCCGGGTCGGCATGATGACCGGCGATGCCAGCGTCAACGGCCAGGCCGAGATCATCTGCTGCACCGCCGAGGTGCTGGCCAACCTGGCCCTGCGGATGGGCAGCGTGGCCGACATCGGCCTGGTGGTGATGGACGAGTTCCACTACTACGGCGACTCCGACCGGGGCTGGGCCTGGCAGGTTCCACTGCTGGAACTGCACCGGGCGCAGTTCCTGCTGATGTCGGCGACCCTGGGATCGGTCAGCTTCTTCTCCGAAGATCTCAGCCGGCGCACCGGACGGCCCACCGCGGTGGTGAGTTCGGCACAGCGCCCGGTGCCGCTGTTTCACTACTACGTCACCACCCCGCTGCACGAGACGATCACCGAGTTGCTCGGCACTCGGCAATCCCCCGTCTACATCGTGCACTTCACCCAGGCCTCGGCGCTGGAACAGGCCCAGGCGCTGACCAGCATCAATGTCTGCACCCGCGCGGAGAAGGACCTGATCGCCGCCGCGATCGGGAACTTCCGGTTCAGCTCCGGCTTCGGCAAGACGCTGTCCCGGCTGGTGCGCCATGGCATCGGGGTGCACCATGCCGGCATGCTGCCCAGGTACCGGCGGCTGGTCGAGCAGCTGGCCCAGGCGGGGTTGCTCAAGGTCATCTGTGGCACCGACACCCTCGGGGTCGGCATCAACGTTCCGATCCGCACCGTGGTGCTCACCTCGCTGAGCAAGTACGACGGCCGCCGGAGCCGGCAGCTGCAGGCCCGGGAGTTCCACCAGATCGCCGGCCGGGCCGGCCGGGCCGGCTATGACACCGCCGGAACGGTGGTGGTGCAGGCGCCCGAGCACGAGGTCGAGAACGCCAGGTTGCTGGCAAAGGCAGGCGATGATGAGAAGAAACGCCGCCGGGTGCAGCGCAAGAAGGCGCCGGAGGGGTTCGTGTCCTGGTCGAAGGCGACCCACGATCGGCTGATCGCCGCCGAGCCGGAATCGCTGAGCTCGCACTTCCAGGTCTCGCACTCGATGCTGCTGAACGTCATCGCCCGCCCCGGCGACCCCGTTGCCGCGATGCGGTCACTGCTGCTGGACAACCACGAGCCGCGGACGGCCCAACGACGGCACGTCCGGGCAGCGATCCAGGCCTACCGGTCGCTGCTGCGGGCCGGGGTGATCGAGCGGCTGGAAGCGCCCGACGACACCGGCCGGACGGTCCGGCTCACGGTCGACCTGCCGCCGAACTTCGCGCTGAACCAACCGCTGTCCACCTTCGCCCTGGCCGCCATCGAACTGCTCGACGTCGACTCCGACACCTTCGCCCTGGATGTGCTGTCGGTGATCGAGGCGACGCTGGAAGACCCGCGACAGGTGCTGTACGCCCAGCAGTCCAAGGCCCGAGGCGAAGTGGTCGCCCAGCTCAAGGCCGAGGGCGTGGAGTACGAGGAGCGGATGGTCCTGCTGGAGGAGGTGACCCACCCCCGCCCGCTGGCGGAGCTGCTGGAGGCCGCCTACCAGATGTACCTGAAGGGCCATCCCTGGTTGATCGACCATCAGCTCTCCCCGAAGTCGGTGGTGCGCGATCTGTGGGAACGCGCCATGAGCTTCTCCGAGTACGTCTCCTATTACGGCCTGACCCGCTCCGAGGGCCTGGTGCTGCGCTACCTCAGTGACGCCTATCGAGCCCTGCGAGCCGGCGTTCCGCACGCTGCCCGGACCGAGGCGGTCGAGGACCTGACCAGCTGGCTGGGTGAGCTGGTGCACCAGGTGGACTCGAGCCTGCTCGACGAATGGGAGGAGCTGACCAACCCGATGGCGGCCACCGAGGCCGCCGGTGTGCTGACGGCGCCGACCCGGCCGCTGACCGCCAATACCCGAGCATTCACGGTGCTGGTGCGCAACGCCATGTTTCGCCGGGTCGAGCTGGCCGCCCGACGCCGCTACGCCGAACTGGCCGAACTGGATGCCGGCGCGGGCTGGGATGCCGAGGCCTGGCAGGACGCACTGGAGGAGTACTTCAGCGAGTACGACCGGATCGGCACCGGCCAGGATGCCCGCGGCCCGGGCCTGTTCGGAGTCACTGTCGAGCCAGGGCGCTGGCTGGTCCGGCAGACCTTCCAGGATCCGAATGCCGACCATGACTGGGGGATCAGCGCCGAGGTCGACCTCGCCGCCAGCGACGAGGCCGGCGAGGCGGTGCTGCGGATCACCCGGGTGGACCGCTGGTGAGCGGGGCGGTGCCGGTGGTGAGCGGGGCGGTGCCGGTGGTTGATTCCCGCACCTGCAGGCGATGCCCGGCGACCACGTCCACCGGCGGCCCGGTCGCACCGTCGCGGATCCGGCGGCACAGCAGATCGACCGACACCTCGGCGATCTCCCGCTTGTCCGGCGCGATGCTGGTCAGGTTGGGGGTGCTGAACCTGGCCTCCTCGATGTCGTCGAAGCCGACGACCGCGACGTCTTCGGGTACTCGCAGCCCGCTGGACAGCAGCATCCGGATGGCGCCTATGGCCAGCAGGTCATTGACGCAGAACACCGCATCCGGCGGCTTCCTCGCGGTGAGCAGCCGGGCCATCGCCGCCGCGCCCTGGGCACGGCCGAACGGACTGGCCCGGACGATCAAGTCCTGGTCCAGGTGCCGGCCCGCCTCGGCCAGGGCGGCCTGGTAGCCCGACAACCGGACCACGGCCGTGCGCATCCGGGTGTGCGCCCCGAGGAAGGCGATCCGCCGCCGGCCCAGGTCGATCAGGTGCCGGGTCGCCTCGTGCGCCGCCCGCACGCTGTCGATCGCGACGTGGTCGGTGGTGGCATTGGCGAACCGCTCACCGAGCAGCACCATCGGCCGCTGCCGCGCCAGCCCGGCGACATCGTTTCCGGTCAGCGCCAACGGGCTGGTGATCGACCCGTCGATCCGGTTGGAGCGGGAGCCGCCGGCTGCCAGTTTCTCCCGACTGCGGTCGCCGCCGGTCGGGTCGATCAACACCGTCCAACCGCGCTGCTCGGCCGCGTCCACGATCAGGCTGGCCATTTCGGCGAAGTACGGCTCGTCCAGGGCCGGAATCGCCAGCGCGATGAGGTCCGTCCGGCCGGTACGCAAGCCCCGGGCTGAGGTGTTGGGCCGGTAATCGAGCGTGTCCAGTGCCGCCCGCACCCGCGATCTGGTGTCGGCGCTGACGAACGGGTAGTCGTTGACGACGTTGGACACGGTCTTGATCGATACGCCGGCCAGCCGTGCCACGTCTTTCATGCTGGCGGCCATGGCAACTCTCCCTCGCTGTCGCCGCGGTCAAATCTGAACCGAGCGAGCCGATTCCTGCAAGGTACCTGGGCGTTATCCATAGCAGGCGGCCGTCCGCGGCTCATCCGCATAGCGTGCCGCCGAGTACGCCTGGGTATTTAGAACGCTTTGCCCGTAATAAAAGCAGGATTGGGCAGCAGATTGGCCGCGCAAAACCTTGATATACACAGCTTTATGTTTAACCGGCGTAAAGTGGTCTGCAGATAATTACCAGCGGTTACGACCGTCAAACAACCATCTGCTAACCGGGGGAGGTTCGTTGCTTACGACCGATACGGCTCTGCAGACCCACAGAACCCTGCAATGGGAACACACCGTGAACCGCGCCCTGGTGCACCGGGATTCGATCGCGGAGGTGCTGCTCACCGACCTCATCAGGCTGGGCGAGACGCAACTGCTGGTAGCGGCCCAGTGGCCCCGATCCCATCGGGTGTACCGCCCGGACCACGAGGGGCGCCATGATCCGATGCTGATCCTGGAATCGATCAGGCAGACCGGTCTGGCCGTCTCGCACTTCGCCTTCGATGTCGGCTTCGACCAGCAGTCGGTGATGCGAGATGTCAGTTTCGTCCTTGATCAGCGCTGCGAACCGCGAGCGCTTCGGTCGGCGACCAACATCGCCATCACCGTCGATTGCCGGGACCTGATCATGCGGACCGGGCGGCTGCGCGGTATGACCATCGAGCTGTCCTTCGCCGCCGATGGGCTGCCCTTTGCCACCGGGCGGGGGACCGTCCGGTGGATCTCGGCGCAGAGTTACGCCGCCCTGCGAGCTCGCAGCGGAATCAGGCTCAACTGGGAGGAACTGCGGTGGCGCAACGCCATCCCAGCGCGAAGGGCCTCCTCGGTTCGGGCCGCTGAGGACGTCCTGCTCAGCCCCGAAACGCGGCCGGGTAGCCGGCGACGGCTGGTCGTGCCCCTGGATCACCCGGTCTACTTCGACCACCCGTTGGATCACGCGCCCGGCATGCTGATCATCGACGCCGCCTGGCAGGCCGTGACGGAGCAGCGGGGCGACGGAGCCCGGCTGATCGGCTGCATGCTGGACTGCTCGGCGTTCACCGAACTGGGCCCGGAGACTGACATCGTGCTGCGGCGGATCTCCAGTGACACCACCGAGTTCGTGGTGCAACAGCGAGGCCGTGATACCGCATCGGGGTTCCTGCGAACGGCACCCTGAGCCTGCATGTCGCCCCGCGGGCGGAACAGCCGGACCCAGCGGTCTACTCGAACTCGGGCTCCGCCGCGCTCGGTGTCCGGCGAACCGTGGCCCGAACCCGCCGCACCGCGCGCTGGGTGCCTGCCCAATCAGGCTCGGCGGCCACCCCGACCAGAAAGACCTTCCAGAACTCGTCGAGCCGGGATTCCAGATCCACCCGGTTCGTCAACACCTCCGACACGTGCTGGATGCCGAAGAAGCCACCGACCAGTGCCCGGGCGGTAGCGGCCGGCACCAGCCCGGCCCGCAGGTGGCCCTCGCGTCGGGCCTGGCTGAACAGATCCTGCAGGATGGCGACCCACCCCACGAACGGCGTGGGCATTGCGGCATGCACCAGCTCCCGTTCGAAGGACAGCCGGACGCCGGCCGTGATCAGGACGTCGTCCCGGAACCTGCTGCCCACCTCATAGGTCAGCGCGACGATGCTGGTCAGCGCGTCGGGTGAGTGCTCGATGATCCCGGCCACCAAGGGCGGCCACTGTGCGAACTGCTCCTCGACGACCGCGACGGCGAGCGCCTCTTTGCTGGGGAAGTGGAAGTACACGGCGCCCTTGGTGACCCCGGCGGCTTCCACGATGTCGTTCATGCTGGCTGCCAGGAAACCGGTCCGAGCGAAAACCTCCGCAGCGGCGATCAGGACCCGTCCGCGAGTCAGGACCGCTCGCTGCTGCATCGCCACCGGCACATTCTCCTTGATCTTGAAAGTCGTGAAGTGTATCCGCCCCGGCTTCAGCCGCTGCTTCCCCCGGTTTGCCTGGATTGACAGGAGTCGGGCTGATAAAAGACCGGCTGGTCGGTTTACTTTTGGGTAGAGGTCACGCTACTCTTCACCCAGCGGCGCGCGGAGTCAGGTCAACTCCTGCAGCGCCGCGCCAACTTTGACACTCCAGGCGCTGCTTACCAGAGCCGGCCCCGTCGTTCGTGAGCGTTCTGCCCACTAACCTGAATGTCGACCGGACGGTTTCTTGGCTGTTTGTGGCGATTCCGCGGCGTGTCACACACGTTCCCCGATCAGACAGATCATTCCGGTTCGATGCGGTGCTTAGTTTAGGAATGAAACTTTACGCTGGCGAATTGTCGGCAGCGATACCTGACTCCACTCCGGCCGGCCCTATCTCGTGCTTGACGCAGGACCACGGTGCTGAGCGGCACGGTGGTCATCACGCACGTGGTCATCACAGGTGATCGATGGCGGTGGCGGTGGGATTTGAACCCACGGAGGCTTTCACCTCACACGCTTTCGAGGCGTGCTCCTTCGGCCGCTCGGACACGCCACCGCCGACGACAATACAGTCACCGGCGGTCGGCGAAGAAGCGGGTCAGCAACTGGGCGCACTCGTCCTGCCGGATGCCGGCCACCACCTCCGGGCGGTGGTTGAGCCGCCGATCGCGTACCACGTCCCACAGCGAGCCCACCGCGCCTGCCTTGTCGTCCCAGGCGCCGAACACCAGCCGCCGGATCCGCGCCAGCACCACGGCACCCGCGCACATCGTGCACGGCTCCAGGGTCACCACCAGGGTGCACCCGGTCAGCTGCCAGTCCCCCAACACCTCACCGGCCCGCCGCAGCGCCAGTACCTCGGCGTGGGCCGTGGGGTCCGCGCTCGCCCGGCGCAGGTTGTGCCCGGTGGCCAGCACCGTGCCCTCGGCAGACAGGACCACCGCCCCGACCGGCACATCGCCCGCTGCCAGCGCCGACCCGGCCTCGAGCAGGGCGACGCCCATCGCCTCGTGATAGTCGGTCTCGGGTGCGCTCAACCGGCCCAGCTCACCCGCGGACGGCCTCGAACTCGCTCAGGCAGCCCAGCCGCTCGCACACCGTCTCGATCAGGTCCGCCGGCAGGGTGCCCTCGTGCACCGCCAGCTCGATCAGCTCGGCCGAGGGCACCCCGAGGTCGGCCAACACCTGCGGATCTCCGAACGGCGCGGCGTCGTGCACACCGGTCGGGGCGTCCTCGTCACCGTCCAGCGGATCGCCACCCACCTCGGGCAGCCCGTCGGCGAACAGCTGCGCCAGCGGGTAGTCATCGGCGGCGTGGCCATTGGACAGGAAGACCCGGATCGGCTCCGCGGCACGGTCAGCGGCAACATCCAACCTGGCGAGCACGGCGTACTCGTCGTCCTGCTCCAGTGCCAGCAGCCGCACCGGATGCTCGAAGTCACGCAACACGTCGCAGACGTCGTCGATCGACTCGCACCCGTCGAGGTCGACCTCTTCCAGCAGCCACCCGGACCGCGCCTGGTCCTTGGCCAGCAGGGCGAGCGCGAAGTAGCTCACAGTGCCACCCGTCCGGCCGAGCGAGCCCTGCGGAATTCGTCCTCCAACCCGATCCGGCGGATCACGGCGTCAAGCATGTCTTCGGGATAGGCGTCCAGGTCGTCGAGAATCGATTCCATCTCGTCCTCACCCAGTTCCAGGTCGCTGAACAGGTCCAGCTCGCCGATCGGCCAGACCTCGTCGAGCTCGTCGTCCTCCGGCGGGTCCTCGCCCAGCCGGCTGAGCACCTGGGCTGCGAGCGGGAACTCGACCGAGGCGGTCAGGTCCGACAGCAGCAGATCGATCCGGGGCCCGTGCGAGCGGGCGATCAGGAAGAACTCGTCATCGACGTTGGCGACCACGAACGGGCCGCCCTCGGGAGGCTGGCTGCGCAGTGCCGACAGCAGCACGCTCAGATCACCCAGGACGGCCGAGGGAAGTGCGTCGCAGCGCCACACCCCACCCTCGCGGAATGCCGCTACGGCGTAACTGCCTTCTCCCATGACCCAGCCCCTCCGCACGCTTTTGTACCAAACGGTGTCGAGCCGACGTAGTAGCGAACTGACCTTGGAAGATCCTGGCACGGATCGGGTGCGCAACAAAGCCCACGGCCGCCCGGGTACGGCCGGGCGGTCCCCGACGGCGGGTAGATCACCCGGCGGCCGGTTCGTTCCTATCGGGTGTCGGCCTGGCATCGGTACGGTTACGCTGCGCTACCAACGGTAACTATCCGACCGCTGCCGGTTATACGTTCGAATGGTGCCAGATTCGTTCGACCGCATCGCCGTGCTGGGGCTCGGCCTGATCGGCGGTTCCATCCTTCGAGCGCTCGCGCGGGGCGGGTACGTGGTCAGCGGATACGACCCCGCCCCGGCCGAAGCGAGCGCCGCCCGGGGCGCCGGCTACACCGTGGCCGCCAGCGCGCCGGAGGCCGTGGCCGGTGCTGACCTGATCGTGCTGGCGATGCCGCTGCCGCGCCTGGAGGCCGCCCTGGTCGAGATCGGCCCCTGGGTTGCCCCGAACACCGTCCTCACCGACGTCGGCACCCTGAAGGTGCCGGTGCTGCAGGCGGTGCGCAGGCGCCTGCCGGGCGCCCGATTCGTCGGCGGGCACCCGCTGGCCGGGACCGAGGAGTCCGGCTTCCTGGCCGGCCACCCGTTGCTGTTCCGGGACGCGCCCTGGGCACTGGCCCTGGAACCCGACACCGACCTGCAGGCGTGGCTGTCGCTGGCGGTGTTGCTGTGTGACCTCGGTGCCAGGCCGGTGCCGACCACCGCGGTCGAACAGGATGTCGCCATCGCGAGGGTGATCGGCCTGCCCCACATGCTGGCCGAGGCCCTGGCGCTGACCGGCCTGCGCGGCGGCGAGCTGGGCCTTTCGCTGGCCGCGGGCTCCTACACCTCCGGCAGCCGGGTCGCCCGGACCCGGCCGGACCTGGTCGCCACCTGGTGCGACGGCAACCCCGGCCTGGTCGCCGCGCTCGACGATGCCATCGCCTGGCTGACCTCCAGCCGCGACGTCCTGGCCGGTGGCGGCTCTGTGCGGTCGTTGGCCGAGGCCGGCCACCGGGCGCGGATGGAGTGGGAACATCGCGAGTTCGGCCCGGTCGACCTGCCCGTCGACGCCGAGGCGCTGCGCCAGCACGGTCGCGACGGCGGCTGGATCACCGCGGTGGTCGAGAAGGACGGCCCGGACCTCGGCGAGTTGAGACTGCTGGGCATGCGCCCGGTGCGCTGATCGGGGCGGAGTCGGCCACAATCGGGGCGTGATCAGACTCCGCACCGGCGTGCCCCTGATAGAGCTCGAGCGCAGTGGCGTGGTGGAGTCGGTGCACACCGGCCACCTCGTCGTGCTGGCCCCCGATGGCCGGGTCCGGTTCGCCGCCGGCGATCCGGCCCAGCCGGTCTACGGCCGATCCTCGCTCAAGCCGCTGCAGGCAGTCGGAATGCTGCGCGCCGGAGTCGACTTCGGGCCTCTCGAGCTGGCGCTGGCGGCGTCCTCGCACTCCGGATCGCCTCAGCACCTGCAGCTGATCGCGAACGAGTTGCAGGCTGCCGGGCTGACCGAGGACGACCTGGAGTGCCCGCCGGACCTGCCGCTGGGCGAGGCCGAGCGCCGCGCCTACCTGACGGCAGGGCACGCCGAGTCCAGGCTGGCGATGAACTGTTCCGGCAAGCACGCCGGGATGCTGCTGGCCTGCCTGCACAACGGCTGGCCGGTATCGGGCTACCTGGCCCCGGCCCATCCCTTACAGCAACTGCTGGCCGGCACCGTCGCCGAACTGACCGGTGAGCCGATCGCCGCGACCGGTGTGGACGGCTGCGGCGCGCCACTGTTCGCCACCAGCCTGACCGCCCTCGCCGGCGCGTTCAGCCGGATCGCCACCGGTACGGCCGAACTGCGCCGGCTCTCGGAGGCGATGCGCGGCCACCCCGAACTGCTGGGCGGCACCGGGCGGAGCGTGACCCGGCTGATGCAGGCCGTCCCCGGCCTGATCGCCAAGGACGGCGCGGAGGGAGTCTTCGTCGCGGCGCTGCCCGACGGCGCAGCGGTGGCGCTCAAGATCGACGACGGCGCCGCCCGGGCGGCGGAGCTGGCCGTAGTCATCGGCCTGCGCCAGCTCGGTGTCGGCGGAGCCGCCCTGGACGAGCTCGGCACCCGGCCGGTGCTCGGTGGCGGGCACCCGGTGGGGTGGCTGCGGCCGGTGGTCGGTTGATCGTCCCGCTTCTGGACGGGCTGGGCGCACTCCGCGCGCCTGGACGGGCTAAGCGCACTCCGCGCGCCTGGAGGCACGCCCACATACAGGACGTCGTAGCCTTCTGGCCATGACCCATGTCCCGTCCACTCGGACCGATCAGGCTGCGGCGCCGGCCCTTGCCGCCAGCGTCTCGGTTCCGGAGCGGCTGGGTTACCGGGTCAAGCGGGTGCTGCTCGGGCCGCCGCTGGTGTCCTCGCAGTTGCACGAGGAGAAGCTGTCGAAGAAGACGGCGCTCGGGGTGTTGTCCTCGGACTGCATCTCATCCTCCGCCTACGGCACCGAAGAGATGCTGATCGTCCTGCTCGGGGTGTTCGGGCTGGCCGGCTTCCACATCCTGGCGCCGATGACGGCGGTCATCCTGATCATCCTGACCCTGATGACGCTCTCCTACCGCGAGGTCGTCATGGTCTACACCCGGGCCGGCGGCAGCTACGTCGTCTGCCGGGAGAACTTCGGGTACAAGACTGCCCAGATCGCCGCGGTCGCCCTGCTGATCGACTACATCGTGACGGTGGCGGTGCAGGTCGCCGCCGCGGTGGCCGCGATCACCTCCACCGTGCACGAGCTGAGCCAGTACAAGGTCGAGCTGTGCATCGTGGTCATCCTGCTGCTGGCCTACGGCAACCTGCGCGGTATCCGGGAGGCAGGCAAGGCCTTCGCGTTCCCGACCTACTTCTTCTTCACTTCGGTGACGATCGTCATCGTCATCGGCGTGGTCCGCGAGCTGCTCGGTGAGCTGCCGAAGTACGGCACCGACCGGGTGATCGGTGGCGAGAACCAGCTCCCGATCCACGACCAGGGGCACGCCATCTTCTCCTCGCTGGCGATCTTCTACCTGCTCAAGGCCTTCGCCAACGGTGGTGCGTCGCTGACCGGCCTGGAGGCGATCTCGGACGGGGTCAGCGCCTTCAAGTCCCCGGCCGGGCCGAATGCCCGCCGAACCCTGGGGATCATGTCGGCGATGCTGGCATTCCTGGTGTGCGGCGTCGGCTGGCTGTCGATGGAGACCCACGCCGCCCCGTTCGAAGGCGGCAGCCCGACCGTCATCTCCCAGGTCGCCCGGGCCGCCTTCGGCAACGGAGGGCTCGGCGACACCGGATTCGTCGTCGTGCAGATCGCGACCGCCCTGATCCTCATCACCGGTGCCAACACTCCGTTCACCGGCTTTCCGTTCCTGGCCAACTTCGTCGCCGAGGACTCGTTCCTGCCGCGGCAACTGACCCGGCGCGGCCACCGGCTGGCCTTCAGCAACGGCATCTTCATCCTGACCCTGCTGTCGATCGCGCTGCTGGTGGCGGGCAAGGCCAACGTCGACAAGCTGGTGCCGTTCTACTCGCTCGGGGTGTTCACCGGCTTCACGCTGGCCGGCTTCGGAATGGCGAAATACCACACCATCCACAAGGAACCGGGCTGGCAGCACAAGTGGTGGATCAACGCCTCCGGCGGTGGGCTGTCCCTGACCATCGTGCTGATCACGGCGGTGGTGAAGTTCACCGAGGGCGCCTGGCTGGTACTGGTGCTGGCGCCGATCATGTGGCTGGTCCTGATGCGGTTGAACCAGCAGTACCGTGACGAGGCGCGTGCGTTGAACCTGGTGACGAACGCGCTGGGCAAGGGGGCGTCGCTGCCGAACTATCCCCGCCACGTCGTGCTGGTGCTGGTGGACCGGCTCGATCTGGCCGTGGTGCGGGGACTGCGGTATGCCGGCAGCCTGCGCCCGACCGATCTGCGAGCGGTGCACATCTCCCTCGACGGGGACCGGGCCGCGGACCTGGAGCGGTCCTGGATCGAGCGCGGGCTCGGTGACCGGGTTCCGCTCGAAGTGGTCGAGTGCGCCGACCGCCGGCTGATCCGGGCGGTCGCCGAGACCGCGATGAGCGTGGTGGTGGGCGATCGGGCCGAGGTCACCGTGCTGCTGCCGCGCCGGACGTTCCGGCGGGTCTCGCAGCGGATCCTGCACGACCGCACGGCCGACCGGATCGCCGGCGCCATGGCCAAGTTGCCACACGTCTCGGCGACCATCGTGCCCTTCGACACCACCCTGAACGAGGCGCAGGAACAGGAGCTCGAACGCCAGCGCGCCAAGGCCAAGGAACGGCCCGCCCTGAGCGCCGAACCGGTACTGGCCGAGGACCACCCCCTGCGGGCAGTGACCGCGGGCAAGGACGCGGACCCCGGCTCAGAGCTGGCGGCCGAGCCGGACGAGAACGGCGTGCTGCCGATCGCGGCGGTGAAGTGGAAGCAGCGGGTCACCATCGAGGGGCGGATCAAGATCGTGCAGGTGGGCACCACGGCCGGCAAGTCGCTGGAGGCCCAGGTCTTCGACTCCACCGGGGGCATGCGGCTGCTGTTCTTCGGCCGCACCCGGATTCCCGGGATCGAGCCGGGCTCGATGGTCCGGGTGACCGGCACTGTGGGGGAATACAAGGGTCACCTTGCGCTGGCCAATCCGCGTTATGAGTTGCTGCCGGCCGACGCCAAGTCGCACTGAGGGCGGCGGGTGCGATGCCGGAACCGGGCGGCCAGCAGGTCAAGCACCAGCGGATGCGCGGCAACCGCCCCGCCTACACCACCGAGACGCTGCTGGACGTGGCGGTGACGGTGTTCACCAGCCGTGGCTACGAGGGCACCTCGATGGAGGACCTGGCTGCCGCCGCGGGGCTGAGCAAGTCCTCGATCTATCACCACGTGCAGGGCAAGCAGCAACTGCTCGCGCTGGCCCTGGACCGGGCGCTGGACGGGCTGTTCGCGGTGCTGACCCAGCCCGGGGCGACCACCGGGCCGGCCGTGGACCGGTTGACCCATGTCCTGCGGGGCACCGTCGCGGTGCTGCTCGACGAGCTGCCCTACGTCACCTTGCTGCTGCGGGTGCGGGGCAACAGCCCCACCGAGCTGGCCGCGCTGGGCCGGCGGCGGGAGTTCGACCAGCTGGTGGCCAATCTGGTATTGCAGGCCCAGCGCGACGGCGACGTGGACTCCCGGCTCGACGCCGCCGTCGCCACCCGGCTGATCTTCGGCATGATCAACTCGCTCACCGAGTGGTACCGGCCCGGCCGGGCTGACCGGGTCAACCTGCCCGAGACGGTGGTGCAGCTGGTGCTGACCGGGCTGGCGCCGCACTGAGCCGGTGCGCACGCGGCACCGGCACGACCGGCTCCGCGGCCCTGTGCCGGGCGAGCTTGGCGGCCTCGCTAAACTGGGACGGCTGTTCGAGCAAGCCCCTATCGTCTAGTGGCCTAGGACGCCGCCCTTTCACGGCGGTAGCACGGGTTCGAATCCCGTTGGGGGTACGCGGCAGGCACGATCGGTGCTGCACGTAGTATGGTTTCGCAGGCTCGTCCGGAAAGTTGCCGGTGAGCACGCAGGTCTAGAGGTTCCTTCTAGGCCCCGTAGCGCAGTTGGTTAGCGCGCCGCCCTGTCACGGCGGAGGTCGCGGGTTCGAGTCCCGTCGGGGTCGCAAGCAGGTCCGTTCGCCCAGGCGACGGGCCTCTTGCTTTGTCCTGGCCATTTCTGTCCTCGCTGTTGCTGTCCTCGCTGTTGCTGTCCTCGCTGTGCTGTCTCAGCTGTTGCTGTGCCGGGCCGGGACTGGTGGCCTCAGGTCGTACAGCAGCATGGACAGCAGCAGGCGCAGCTCAGATCCAGTCCGGCCACCACGGCGTCGAGCTCGTGCTCGTCGAGCTCGGACTCCGCCACCGGGTCCAGGGCCGGGACGACCAGGATGAGTTCCCCGGTTTCCGGTGCTTGGAGCCAGGTCTGGACCTGCTGGTCAAGGTCCGGTTCGGCATCGCCGACATCGCGGAGCAACGTCACTTTCACCCCGTCCGGGACCTCCAACCCGTACCCGGCGATAAACCCGCGCGGATCTGCTTCCAATTGTCGTTCCTTGTCCGGCTCGGCCCACACATCTGCGACCAGGCGGCTGTAAGCCGTGACGAATTTGGACCTGCTGCTGGGTTCCATGGTGGTCTCCTCCGAAGATGCGCCGGAGCCGAGTGGCTGCCGCCGCGAGCTGCTGCTGGCCATCGTCGCTGTGCAGGGATGCACTGGCTAGGAACCGGTCCCGATTACACCGGCCGCCGCCGCTCCACTCGCCGGCGCGAGCTTCGATCCGTGCAAAGGTCACCGCTTACCGTCAGAACCCACGAAACAGACAGCAGGAGTCGTATATGCATTTAACTGATTCGGCGGTAGAGTCTGCCGCTGCAGACAGCGACGCGATGAATCCGCTGCGTAGTCGGCTCGATCAGCAGGCGCATTTGTTTAGGTAGGTTTGATGACTGCTCCTCTGCCATCCGGAGTCAGTCCCGAGCTGTCCGATCCGGGAATTCGGCTCACGGTGGAAGAGTTCGCACACCGGGTAGGCATGTCCGCCCGCAACATCCGCGCACACCAGGCGCGTGGGCTGCTTGCCCAACCCACTCGCATCGGCCGGGTGGCCTATTACGACGGACAACACATCAGGCGCATCGAGGCGATCAAGAATCTCCAGCGCCAGGGGTTCAATCTCGTCTCGATAGCGTCGATTCTCGGCGTGCGCGACGGCTCGGAGCAGGGCGAGACCTGCAGCGCGAACCTCGATCGGTTCTGGGTGGACCATCCTGCCCTGACGAACGGCCTGCTTCGGCACGGCGTGCTGTCCCGAGGAAATGACGGCACCGTACGTACCACGCGCCCGCGCCTGCTCCGCGCAGCTTTCACCCTGCGCCGGGCCGGCGTAGCCCCCAGCGTGGCACTGCAGGCCCTGGTGGAGATCCTGGACCACGTCCAGACGCAGGCCGATGAGCTGGTACATGAGGTCGGGCTGCGCCTGGTCACCACCTTGCCGTCGATCGAAGGAGCCAGCTTCACCTCCTGGGAGGATCTCGACCGGGAGACCACCGCACTCACCCAAGGCATCACCATCCTGCTCGCCGAGGCATTTCAGTCGACGGTGGAACGCAGCGGGCAGGCGCGGGTGCCCGATCTGATAGCGCAGCACTCAGGTGTCAGCTTTCCGATGGACCAGTCGGCCGCCGCCATCGATGTCGGCTGACCCACCCTGAGGTCGCGTGCGCCGCCAGGTCGAGCGCGCCGTCAGGTCGAGTTCGCCCTTCGGAGTCAGGCCGGCTGATCCGGCCGGAACTCCCCATCGGCCGACCAGCTGCCCGGCAGCTCGATCAGTTGACGCACCGCCAGCTTGGCGAACAACCCGTCCCGATCACTCATGAGGCTCTGGTAATCGCCCGTCTGAACGATGCGGCCATGATCCATCACCACGATCTGATCGGCGTCGATGATGGTAGACAGCCGATGGGCTATGACGATTCTCGTCGCGGCCAGCTTCTTCGTGCTTGCTGTCACGATCTCCTGGGTCCGATTGTCCAACGAGCTGGTGGCCTCGTCGAAGAACAGGATGCGCGGCCGGTGTATCAGGGCTCTGGCGATCAGGACGCGTTGCCGCTGTCCCACCGACAGGGTCCCGCCACCGACCGGCACCATGGTTGCCATTCCCATCGGGAAGGCTTCTATGTCCTCCGAGATTCCCGCCAAGGCGGCTGCCTCCCATGCCTCTTCCAGCGTGAAATTGCCGGCACCGGAAATGTTCTCGCGAAGGCTGCCCGCGAACAGTTGGCCGTCCTGCAGCACCACGCCGCACTGCCGCCGCACGGCTTGGACGTCCAACTCCTCCAGGTCCTGATCGTCGTAGTGAACCGAGCCCGAGCGTGGCGCGTCGAATCCGAGGAGCAGGCGGAGAAGGGTCGACTTGCCGCATCCGCTGGGCCCGACGATGGCGACGAATGCGCCGGGACGGATGTGCAGTGACACGTCCTCGATGACCGGCGGATCGTCCGGCAGGTAGCCGAAGGAGACGCTTGCCAGCGTGATGTCACCGCTGAGATCCCCGGGGGAGATGAGATCACTGCGCTGCTCGGACTCCGCCGAGATTATGGGTTGCAGGATCTCCAGTCGCGGGACCACCGCGACGATCTCGATGCTCGCCGCAACCAGAACCAGCATCGCGCCGAGCAGCAGCGAGAACGCCACGTTGACCACGAAGAAGTTGCTGATGCTCACCCTGTGCTCGAGGGGGCCGGCCAGCGTGAGGAAGAACAGCAATTGGCCCAGGATCGGCAGCACCGCGGTCCAAGCCAGCACGATCGCCTGTACCCGCCGCACCGGCAGCAGGATGCCGCGCGCGCCGGTATGCGCTTCAGACCACTGGGCGAATGCCCGGTCCTCGGCCGCGGCCAGCTTGATCTTGGTGATGCCGCCGAGAAGTTGGTTGGTCAGGGCAGTCGCATGGTGCTCCTGCGGCAACGCCGACCGCGCCCGCCTGATGACGAGCCGCCCGAGTACCGCTACCAGCGCGGCACAGGCCGCGATCAGTCCCAGGGCGAAGAATCCGAGGATCGGGGCAACGACGAAGATCAGCGTGAGGTCGCCGAGGATCGCGAAGGATGCTCCCACGCACGGCACGAAGATCCCGCTGATCGATTCCCGGACGAAGGAGATGCCGAGGACGGCATTGGCCAGTTCACCGCTGGTCATCGAACGGAAGAATCGCACGGGCAGTCGCATGATGCGGTCCCACAGCGCGAGTTGGGTGCCGGCCTCAGCGCGTCCTTCCAGCCGCAGGACGTGCAGGTTCTGCACGATGAGGGCACCAGCGGAGATGAAGGCGGAGCACAACAGCAAGGGAAGGAATGTGCGAAGGCCACGCACCGAACCGTTCTGAGCGAGGTCCCCGAGCAGGATTCCGCTGATCACCGGCGTTGCCAGACCCAGCGTTGCTGTGATCAGCCCGGCTACCACGGTGCCCCGTATGTCGGCCCGGCTGCCGGCCAGGCCATGGGTCAGGGCCTGGCGCAACGTCGATCCGATCGGAAGTGGCACCTGCACCTGGGTGGCTGTGCCTTCGAACTCGGCGGCAGGCCCTTGTTCTATCCGCCGTGAGCTGCGGGTCTCGGGATCCACCTCGACATAGCTGCCGTGCTTGAACACCAGTGCGACCGCGCGAACGGGGGTGTCGGCGCCGTGTCGGCGCCATCCGATCAGCGGGCCGAGGTCTTCTCGCCACCATCGCGGAGGCAACTTCACCTCGCGGATGTGCAAGCCGGAGCTGAGGCAGATCGCTCGAATCGCGTCCGGGTGCGTCGTCGCCCGATTGCGCCGGTCCGGCGGCTCGGTCAATCTCACCCGGACGGGACCTCGCTCGGTGACGATCGTCAGCACCGCGCGTGCGTAACGGTAGAGGTCGAGCCGCTGCCTGGCATCGTGATCGGGCTCGATCCGGTGGAGCCGGGCGCCGAGCACGCCCACCGCTGAACGGGCAGCTCCGGCAACGGCAGCGGCGTCCGCCCGCTTACGGGCGGCCAGGGCTGCCTCGTTGCGGGACCTTTCCCGTCCCGCCCGCGCCGCCACCGTGGTGAGCAGGGCGGCACCGAAGTGCTCGAGCGACACGCCCAGTTGACCGCTGCTCAGCAGGTCGGCGGTGGAGACCGCCTCGACGGTGCAGTCCGAACCTGCCACCAGCCAGTCGCGGCCGGCGAACAGGGTGAGTTCTCCGTCGGCCACGGTCTCTGCCGCGGCGCCCTCGTTGCGGGTGAGCACCCCGCCGATCGCCCGGACCCACCACACCCGGGCGTTTCCGGTTATCGCGCTGCCAGCACTCACGGACAATATCTGCCGCGGCTGCAGCGCGATCGAGTTCCGCGGGGCTTGGCCGTCCCGAACGGAGTCCGCGATCGCCAGTAGCGCGTGATCCAGCCCGGTCACCACCGCCTGCTGCAGCGCCGTCAGCTCACGTGGCGGGTCCGGCTGGGTCAGCGCGGCGGCGACGGCGGCTTCGGACTCCGCTACCGGTGATCGCGCGCAGGCTCGCACCTCGGTTTCCGGCAACCCGACCAGTTCCAGTCGCCACGACCCGATGCTCCGGGTAGCGGGAACGACGCTGAACTCCGGCACCCGAGCCACGAAGTGCCGGCGCGCACGCACACCCGGTCGAGTACGCCGAACCGCGAACAGGTCCGCCGGTCCGCCGGACACGAGATACGCACCGGCGTCACCGTCGAGCCAGACGGGCCCGGTTACCGGCTCCTGGGCGAGTTCGTGCAGGGTCGCCCAGCCGCTGTCCTCGACCGTCGTCGGCATCCGAACCACTGATCCTTCACTGCTGGCGAACGAGTTGGGCGTAGTGCCCGTCCGCGGCTATGAGTTCGTCATGGGTGCCGCGCTCTATCTCCCGCCCCGCCTTGAGCACGACGATCAGGTCGCAGTCGCGAATCGTCGAGAGCCGATGCGCCACGATCAGGCACGTCGCCCCCCGCCGGCGCAGGTTGCGGTCGATCAGCCGCTCAGTCTCGGCGTCGAGCGCGCTGGTGGCCTCGTCGAGCACCAGCACCGACGGGTTGCGCACCAGCGCGCGTGCGATCTCCAGCCGTTGCCGCTGGCCTCCGGAGAAGTTCCGGCCACCTTCGGACACCATGCTGGCCAGTCCGCCGGGCCGCCGGGAGATCTCGGAATAGATCGCGGCGTCGGTGAGAGCGCAGACGATGTCCTCGTCGGGCACCGAGTGGTCCCACAATGTGACGTTGTCCCTGACACTGGCCTCGAAGAACAGCTGGTCCTGGTCGACCATGGCGAAGGTTGCTGCCCATAGTTCGCGGCCTATCTCCTGCCGCCGCCTGCCGTCCAGGGTGACCGAGCCGGACCAGGGCTCATACAGCCCGGCCACCAAACGCCCGACGGTTGACTTACCGCTCCCCGATCCGCCGACCAGTGCCACCCGGCTACCCGCGGGCAGATCCAGGAAGAAGTCCTCCAGCAGCGGAGCGGCCAGCGGGTTGTAGCCGAAAGTCACTCGGTCGATCCGCAGATGGCCATCGATCTCCGGCACCCGAGTGGTCGGTTCGGCGTGGGTTCGCCGGGGATAGCGCTCGACATCTCGCAGGCGGCTCAGATCCGCGCTCATCTCCTGGAGGCGAGTGCCGAGCAGCGTGAGGTTGGTGATCGGCCGATTCATCGAGGTGATCAGGCCCTGCATCGCTACCAGGACGCCGATGCTCAGGGCACCCTCGACAGCCCGGAAACTACCCAGCCACAGCACCAGTGCTGCGTTGACCGCTGCCAGAAAGGCGGGGACTGCTGCCATCATGGCAGCCGGAACACCCAGCCTTTGCTGGGCCGACGTCACTGCCGCGGCCCGGCCGGCGAAGCGCTGATAACCCGCCTGCTCCTCGCCGCTGGCCTTGAGCGTCTCGATCATCTGGATCGTGGTGAAGACGGCGGTGAACAGCTTGCCCCGATCGGCCTGCAAGCCGGCCACGGCGCTGGACCTGATCGTGGACACGTAACGCAATACGACGACGTTCAGGCCCGAGAAGAACATGGCGAGCAGGCCGAGGGTGACGTCGTACATACACAACAACACGCCGTAGGTGAGGACCAGCGCAAAGTCCACCACCGTCGAGGCCAGCCTCCGGACCATGATGTCGACGACGACGTCGTTGCTACGCACCCGGTTGGTGAGATCGGCTGCCTGGCGCTGGTCGAAGAATTCCAGCGGCAGTCGCAACAGATGCCGGAAGAAGCGCGCGGCGGTGCCGAGGGCGAACGTCGCTTCGGTCCGCACCAGAAGTCGCTGTTGCAGCACCGCGGCGGCGAGGGTGACCGCGGCGGCCAACCCGGTGGCGGCGATCAGCCCGGCCAGCTCCCCCTCCCCACCGCTGAGCAGCACCCGGTCCACGAACATCCTGGTGAGAGCCGGCATCGTGAACCCGGCGACCGCGATGAGCACGCCGAGCAGCACGGCCAACGGCAGCACCGAACTGAATTGGGGACGCCGACCGGCCAGAGCGGACAGCACCCGGTAGGGCCTGCCCCCGGAACGGAAGTCCGGTCCCGGTTCCAGGGTGAGCACGATGCCGGTGAAGGAGCCGTCGAACTCCTCCCAGCTGACCGACCTGGGGCCGATCGCCGGGTCGTTCAAGCGGACGGTGCGGCCGTAGCCTTCCAGAACTACGAAGTGGGAGAACTTCCAGAACAGGATGGCCGGCAGTGCCAGCTCTCCCAGGTTGGCGACATCCATCTGGAAACCGCGCGCGGACAAGCCGTAGCTGCGCGCTGCCTTCAGCACGCTGGAGGCGGTGGACCCGTCCCTGCTGACACCGCAGGTTCGCCGCAGCTCCTCCAGGGGGATGTGGCGGCCGTGGTGGGCCAGCACTATTCCCAGCGCCGCAGCACCACATTCCACGGCCTCCATCTGGATCACCGTGGGCGTGCGCACCCGCTTACGCCGGGCAAGGCCGTCAGGTCGACTGGTCCGAAGCTCCATGACGTTCATGGGCGAACTCGCCTCGCGCGCCGGGGCCTCATCGCCCGAGCACCCAATTCATCGGATGCTCCTCGGCCACCGTGAACAGGGCGGTCACCGAACTCTCGGAGTTCAACTGGAACGGTGGTGCGGTCTTGGACCAGCGCAGGGTCGTCGACGAGCCGGCCACCGTCGCCAGGGTGACCGTCACCCGGATCACGCTGCCATGGGACAGGATCGCCGACGAGTCGACTCCGCCACCGAGAAAGGCCCGGAGCGATTCCTGGGTCTCGGGAAAGGCTCCTACCGAGGCCACGGTGCCGCTGAGCGTGCCGAACACCGCGGTGGGAACCGACTTGGCCGAGATGTCGGCCGGAAAGCCGGCCCGCAACATCGGCGCAGCCGCGGCGGAGACGAATACCACGGCCCGCAAGGCGTCACCGGGGGTATCGACGCGCTCCAGGGAGGCGATCCTGCTGCCGGGCTGGACCAGCTGGCCCTCCGAGACGAGGATTCCGACGACGTAGGCATCCCAGGGTGAATTGATCGTCTCGAGCGAGCCCTCGGTGCGCTGCAGGGTGTAAAGCGGGGCGCCTGCGGTGATCAGCTGGTTGGGCTGCGCCCAGACCTTGACCACCCCACCGCTCTTGGTCGCGTCGAGGTCGGAAACACCATTGGAGTGGATCAGCACCCCAGTCGCCCGTACGGTGCGTGCCACGGTGCTCACCGATGCCCACACCGCCGCGGTCAGCACGATGACGCTCAACAGGCCGGCGAGTAGCCAGGAAGGAGCGCTGGCCAGCCGAACCACCTGATCGAGTTGCTCGGGACCTTCGAGTTTGCGCAGCGCCTGCTGCCGGAATCTCACACCTCCTCCAACACCGAGCCGAGCATGAAGTCGGCGATACTCGGCTCGGCAAGCGGATCCAGGCCTGACAACGCCGCGAAACCCTCCGAGTCACCGGAGCCCAGTGCGCACGGCGCCAGCTTCATCGCGGTGGCCACCAGATACATCAACTCGATCAATACCCCGGCGTCCTTCTGCATCAGCGAGTAGCCAAGTCCCTCGTACTTCCACAGCAAACGGGGTACCCGGGCGGTCACCACCATCAGTACCTGCGGAGTACCCGACGCGCCTGAAGCCGCCTTGGCAAAGTTCAGGACTCTGACGGCGTGCCCGTTCGGGTCCGCCACCCGTACCAGCGCATGGCCGAGTGAGTCGTAGTGATACAGCCCGGGCGCCAGTCCGGCGCAGCTACTCACCAGCGGATAGATCTCCAGTTCACAGACCTGGCCCGCGCTCGGGTACGGACGCCGCCCGACCTGCATGCCCTCGACCTCGCGCACGTCCCAGGTGCGTTGCACCCGGTAGAGGAACTGCGCCAGTTCCTCGACGGTGATAGGCAGCGACTCATCATGTTCGCGAAGCGTGCGCCGAGCCGCCACCACCGCGCTCAGGCTCGGCTCCGCAGCCGAGATCTCGGCCAGATCCGGCACCGGGAGGGCGATCCCCGCGGCCTCCGGGTTCCCGCTGCCGAGCGATTCGGGAGGAAGCCGATCCCGGAAGCGGTACGTGCCGCCCACCGGCAGCACATGCCTGCCGGCCCGCGACCTGTGGTGGACGGCGAGTTCCTCAGGCTCCCAGAACACCTGTGGCGGCCCGCTCTGCTCAGCCTTCAGTTCCAGCGGCCGGACCAGGACCCGCGCCCGGATCAGCTCATCGAGGACGCCGGCTGCCGCGCTGCCCTCCAGGTTCGCGGTGCGCTCGATGTCCTGCTGGTCACAGCCCGTGGAAGCGGCCAGCGCAACTGCCCAGCCGAGCGCGGGCTCGGCGAGTTCGATCGTCACGTTCGCAAGCGGGTTGCGCAGGCTCAGACCGTTCGGCCCGCTCAGAGCCGCCGTGAACCGGGAGAACCGGTAACTGACCCCCGGCTGGGCTGCCTCGGCCGACATCCGACTGGTGGCGCCGAGGCCCTGCGGAACGACGTCGAGCAGCGGACGCTCACCCGTCTGCAGCCGCCGGCAGAGCCATGAATGCGCGGCCAGCCGCCGGAGCAGGACCTGGCCCTGCAGGACGCCCTGTTCGCCGGCGCTGGAGACCAGCAGCCGATCGAGTTCCTCTTCGTCCAGCCACGTCTCGGCAAGGCGGAGCAGGAGGGCGCGCCGCGCGATGCTGGAGGGATCCACCACCACCTCGAACCGGCTCTGCCGAAGCGCAAGGGTTCCATCGGCCCCGCTGACAAGTCGAGCATCAGGCCGCAGCCGGAACAGTTCCCGCACGCCGACGGCCTCGCCCGCCGACGGTTCCACTGGCTCGATCCTGGGTAGTGGTACGACCATGGGTGGCACCTGGTTTCAGAAGAAGACGTTCATCGGATTCACCTCATGCTCGGACGCCGCGAGTGGCTCCCTGCCGAGCAGGCCTGGAATCGTCCACAGCCTCCCCGGCCCGAGGCGGCGCCAGAAATGGCGAAGCCCCGGCACGATCACCCGGGCGACCGACAGCTCGATGTCGGGACGTGACTGGTCGACCACGATGACCTCGTGCCCTGCGGCAGCAGCGATGCGGACACAGTGCGCGACACCGTCGGCTACCTCCAGCGACGTCCGGTCGGGGTGCCGGTCGGCGGTGGTGGCGGGCACGTCCGGGTCCGGAACCAACCAGGGATGCTCGGCCACCCGGACCGAGATGAACCACCGGAGCGCCTCGGGCTCCGACAATCCGTACCGGGTCGACCCCGCCTCGTATCGGGAAACCGCCGGCAGGAACTGATCGACCTCGGCCATCGCCCGGCTGAGCGCAACCCCGGCATCGAGGTCGGCGCCGAAGCCGACCAGGACGTCCTCGGTCGGCCGAGCCCGGCATGCCGACACAGCCGCGAACGCGGGAATGCCCAGGTCCGCGGTGAGGTCCAGCGCCCACAGGTCCCGATGGTGGTCCTGCTCGTAGCGGCGACGCAACTGCGTGATCCAGGGGTCGGCGAACGAGTCCAGGTCGACGCCAGGAACCCTGGATCGATGGTGCCACCACAACGCCACGCTGTCCCGCTCGACCAGCTCGCAGAAACCGTGCAACACCGCTTCGGCAAGGGTGTTGCCCGCCGCGCAACCATTGGAGTCCGCGCCGGTCACGCCCAGGCTCTCGAGTTCGGGATGGCCGTACCAGCAATATGCCGCCGGGATCGCCCGGGCCACCTGGTGGGTCAGCGACCACCCGGTGGTCCAGCTCATCACCAGGTCGTCCGGGGCGCGGCGTGGAATTCGGTGGAAATGAGCCAGCGAGGAATTCAACTTCTCCCGCTGGTCGTACTGGTCATCGGAATAGTGCAGTAGCTGGCGGAGGTTCACCGCCTCCTCGGGTCCCAGTTCGAGATAGCTTGCCTGCCGGGTGGGTAGCTCACCCCGCCACAGGCCGCAATAACGCTCTACCGCCTCGCAGACGGCGCCCACCCGGGCCTGCAGGTCCGTGCGACCCTTTCCACCACTCTGACCACGCAGATTCATGCGCAGGGTCGTGGCACTTCGCGCAAGTGCGAAGTTGTGCACAGCACTGTAGGTATGAGTACCGGCAGCACCGGCCATCGCTACCGGCGCAAGCCTGGAAACCACGCCGAAATACCGGCTGACGTGATGCTGCAGCCGGTCCCAGGTCTCGGCCAGGCTCAGGGTCCGTGACGGTTCCCTGTCGTCGCTGGTGCTCGCGGCCGAGGAGATCACCACGCGCCCGGTGGCTTGCCGCACCAGCTCAGGGCTTCCGCAGGCCGGGCACTGGGGTTGATGCACGAGGACATGCTCGCTCGCCGTCAGATCACGCGTGTCGAGCGCGATCATGCGTCCGGTGATCCGAGGTGAGCTACGGTTCACAGCCAGCACCGGCAGTTCAGCCAGAAGCAGGCCCGCCAGCACCGACGCCGTCGAGGCGTGCGCGGCCCTGGCTGAATCCAGCCGCGGCAGTTGTGGCCGTTGCGCGGCAACATAGTTCTCCAGCTGCTCATTCTCCTGCCACCGCTGGAGTAAACACTGCCAGCAGCCGGTGCGGCCGGGAACCAGGTGGGGGCCCAGCAGGAGGGTGAGCCCATGGGGGCGGGCCAGCGTCCACGGCCGTTGGAGGTCGAGGCAGACCTGGTTGATCCCCGCCAGGATCGGATCGACGTAGGACCGGGGCAGCACCACCAGTTCACTGCCCGGATCGGCCGCGGCGAGCCGGCTGGCAGTGATCGCGTGCGACTCGATCCGGTCCACCGCCAGGCCGGCGTCAGCCAGGGCTCGAGCGATGACCGCCGCGGTCGGCGCCCCCGCATCGATCAGGGTGACCCGGCCGTTGCGCAGCCAGGCCTCTGCCAGATCTGGATCGGTGCCGCGGGCATCCCAGGCAGCCGCTGTCCTCGAGTCCTGGGCAGTGCCGCCACTGGCGAGAACTCCGAGTTCGGTCAGCCTGCGTATCGCCCCGCCGACCGCTCTCGGCGGATACCGCTCGCTCAACTGCTGTACGAGCTCGTGGGTGTGCCGGGTGCCGTCCAGTAATTCCAGCAGATCCGCGGTGACCGCGCCCTCGATGAGCAGGGTACGAGCTTCTCCCGTGATCAACACGGAAATGCCGTCCGGGGAATCCAGGCATACCGATGTGTAGTCCGATCTCAGCCGCGGACGAAACATCGGTCTTCCCATCTGTGCGGTTGTGCTGCCGATGATTGTCCGGTCCCTGGGGGCGAGGAGCCGACGATTGCATCGATCCGCACCGTTGTGCCCATTGCGCATCCGCCGGGGCAGTGACTTCTACGCCTCGCGTGACGTGCGGCCGGCAGCTGCGCTCTCAGATAGGTCTGCCCATATTCAGGAGGTGGTGCTGCTGAGCGCTATCGGCGCGTCCATCAGCCCGAGCACGGTGG
Organism: Jatrophihabitans sp.; assembly: GCF_036389215.1. Classification (GTDB taxonomy): domain Bacteria; phylum Actinomycetota; class Actinomycetes; order Mycobacteriales; family Jatrophihabitantaceae; genus Jatrophihabitans_A. Next base: position 6,725 of record NZ_DASVQG010000144.1, on the reverse strand, counting down.
CCGGGCCGTTCGAGGCAGGCAGGGACACCAGGAATGCCTCCACCCGGGCGATGCTGATCTGGGTACCGCTGACCGGAACCGAACGCCCGAGTGCTGCAAGGTCCGGACTGCGCGGGCTGAGCGTCACCTTCGCCTGCCCACCGGATACCGGCGTGACGGTGTCCGTCATCTGCATCGTGAGGAACCTCAGGTAAGCGTCGTCGGCCTGGGCTGTGCACCTCGACCAGGTCGCGCTGCTCCGGGTTCGCGTCACCTTCATTCCGAAGTTGTTCATCTGCTGCTGGTAGATCTGCCACCCGACGGCGAGCTGCTTGTCCAGTACCGGACTCTCGGCAACCAGCGTCCGCACGTGAGCTGTGCTGCCGGTACTCCGGTTGAAGATCTCGGCTGCCACCTGGTCCAACCGCTCCGCGGGTATCGGACCAGGCAGCTGGATGGCCGGCTTCGACCCGATGGCGTGCACCTCGGCCGTTGCCTCCTGACCGATGTGGACGTTGTGGCTGAGGCGCCAGGACCCGTCAGGAGTAGCCACGAACTGACTGAAATCCGTGACTCCCAATTCGGTGCCCGTTGATTGCAGGGTGGCCGCGACCATGAAGCAGGAGGCATCTCCGGTCGGCGTGGCAAAGGTGGGGTTGGTGTGCCGGTAACCGGGTTGCACCCGCTTCGCCGCCGCATTTCGCCGTGCTGCGGCAATGCTGGACTGCAGCGCCGGATTTGTCTCCTGACTTCGCAGCGCCTCGATATCTCCCGAGACCGTGGCGGCCGAGTCGGCGGCGTCGAAGGAACTGAGGATCGTCGATGCCTTGGCCGCAATCAGGCCGGGGACGCTGGAGCTGGCACTGACACGAGAAATGGCCGGCGACCGATCGGCGCAACCGGCCATCGCTGTAGCAGCCATTACCAGACAGGCTGACAACCCCAGTTGCCACCGCTTGGTAGCCACCATGGCGCCCCTTCCCCCGCGCTACAACCTCGGACGGCGCTGGGTACCGGACCCCGTCCTTGTCGTCTCACCAGTCTGGGTGCTCGGCATCCGAGCGCGGAGCCTCGGCGGGTATTCCTGCCGCAACGGCGTCAGGTACGGCAGCACCTCATGGCGTCATTACTGCGACCATCACATCAGCTGGTGGCAGCGAACAGATCTCGTGCCCTGAACGCGGACCCGCTGGTGGTGCGCGAGCTGGGGCCGATGTCGGCTTCGCACCAACCTTCCCGTACAGCTGGTCAGCTCTCACGCTCTGACGGCCGAGTTTCATGCCATGGAAGCGCCGGTATTGCCGAGCCAACCTGGTGTTCGTAGCGTCTAGTCCAAGCAACCGGGGGCAAGCCGAATCTGCGCATCAGCTTCGGCGATCGCTCCCGGCATGTCCAGCCTTGTCACTGGTCATCTCTCTCTTCAGCCGAGGACCATCAATGACCTCAGTAACCGATCGGGTTGCCCGCCGTTCGGGCTCGTACAGGGCGGTGAGCCCGGAGTTCACCTGGGAACGGGTATACCCGCTGTGCGAGCGATTCGGGATCACCCGCGTCGCTGAGATCACCGGCTTGGACGAGATCGGCCTGCCGGTCGCCATAGCATACCGACCGGTCGGTTCTACATATGCTGTCAGCATCGGCACGGGCCTGCGCCTGGTCGAAGCTCGGGTGAGTGCCATCATGGAAAGCATCGAGGTATGGCACGCCGAGAACCCCATCTGCACCAGTGAGTTCCGCGCGGCAAGCCGCGATCTTGCCTTGCACTACGATCCCCGGACTCTCAACCTCGCCCCGCGCTCCCCGCTGACCGCCGCCACTGTGCTGGACTGGGTCACCGGCTACGGCGTCCTGACCGGCTCGGCGCACCTGGTGCCGTTCGACACCGTCACCCTTGACTTCACGAGGCCTGATGGTTGGGGACGCAGGCTGTTCAACACGACCAGCAATGGGCTGGCCAGCGGGAACAACACCGAGGAGGCCGTCCTCCACGCCCTGCTGGAGTTGATCGAGCGCGACTGCATAACGGACCACAGCCTGAGTTCACCGGGTGACCGCCGCTACGTGGACCCCTCCACCATTCGAGATCCGGATGCCAGGGCGGTGTACACGGCACTGCGAGGTGCCGGTTGCCGGATCATCCTCTGCGATATCACCAACCGTGTCGGGATACCGTGCTATGCCGCTGAGATCTGGTCCAGCGACGTGCCGATACGCAGCGGGGGATTCGGCTGCCACGTCGAGGCTGACCTCGCCGCTGGTCGTGCGCTGGCCGAGGCCGCACAGTCCCGGTTGGGCGTGGTATCCGGTGCCCGCGACGACATCGATGCAAACGCCTACCAGCCCGGCCGGCCCTTGATCGAGCCGGTCCGCGGCACCGCCGACTCACTGACCGAGCGCTCGGTACCTGCCTGGATGCAGAACGCCGATCTGGCGACTGTGGTGCATCACTGCGCCGAACGGATCGCCGCCGTCACCGGAGTGGAGCCGTTCACGCTCGACCTGACACATCCCGACATCGGAGTAGCGGTCTGCAAGGCCTACGCCCCTGGCCTACGCCTCTTCGAGCACGAGGCGATCGAGAACAGTTCCGGCGACCCGCAAGGAAGGAGATGAACCGCAGTCGTCGATCGCTCCATCCGCACGTAAACCTGCCCTATCGATAAAGGAGCAAGCGATGAGCAATGAGAACGGCAATGAATTCGGCACCGCCTTCGTCCGCACCTACTCACAGGTCATGACCGATGTGTGGACCAATGAGGAGGAGGAACGCCGGGTGGTTGCCGACCCGACCGGCTACGCGATCGAGAAGGGTCTGCCGGTCGCGCCGGGGTCGACGGTACGCCTGGACCGATCCCAGCCGGCCACCCTCTTCACCCGCGACGAGATCGTCGAGGCGTGGACCAAGACACCCGGCATGCACGTGCTGCACATCCCGGCGACGCCATTGGTCGACGTCAACGAACTGACCGAGGCCGAGCTGGATGCCGTCGGTGCCGGAACGAACAACATCATCTTCATCGTCATCCTCTGAGGACCGGTCCGCTGCGCGCTCGTCAGGGGGGCGCGCAGCGGATCATTACACCGCGGGTACCGACTCGAAGGATCGACCGCCATGGCGCAGGATTTCGTATTCATCGGGCCGAGCCTGCCCAAGGATGAGGTAAGGCAGGTTCTTCCTGCCGCCACCATCCTGCCGCCGGTGCGACACGGGGACCTGCTCGGGCTGGACCCCGAACCGGGAGATCGGGTGCTCATCATCGACGGTCTCTTCCTGCAAGCAGCACCGGTGCGGCACAAGGAAATCCTGATGGTCCTCGAGCGAGGCGTCACGGTCGCCGGTAGCAGCAGCATGGGCGCGCTGCGCGCTGCCGAGCTGTGGAGGTACGGCATGCGCGGTGTCGGGGAGGTATTCAGGCTCTACCGCGACGAGGTCGTAACCGGTGATGACGAGGTCGCGATCATCCATTGCTCAGCCGAAGAGGAATACCGGGCGCTCAGTGAACCGCTGGTGTCGATCAGGGTGGTTCTGCGCGAGGCTGTCCGCGCCGGCGTTCTGACCGAAGCGGACAGTGCTTCATTACTCTCCATCGCCCAGCGAATACCGTTTCGATCCCGCAGTCTCCGCGCGCTGGATGTTCAGGCCAGGCAGGAGATGGCCGCCGACACTGTCGAGCGATTCAGTGCGTGGGCCCGGGCTAACGGGAAGGACCAGAAGGCCGAGGACGCCCGGTTGCTGCTGGCTATGGCTGCTGCCGGCCACCCGGAACTCCGCCCGGCGGGCGACGGCGACACACCCGTCACCAATACCGGCACTCACCTCACCCGAGCCTGGGCCCAACGCTTTCACGGACGTCAGACAGCCGGGCACTGGGTCAGCGATCTCGATACCACCATCGTGACGATGTTGCTGCATCCCAACTATGTCGCCGAGCACCGCCAACAGGTTCTGGCGTCCATCGCCGGTGTTCCCTCCGATGATCCGACCGCTGAGGCCCGCGCTGTGTGCGCTGCTTCCCAACGGGGAATAGACCGCGAAGCACTGAGCTTGCCGGCGGGTTGGCTGGCGCCCTGGGAGTCGCGGCTACCGGTCGAGGAGGCGACGGCCAGATTGCTTGTCCGCGCCTTCGGGACCTGGCCTGCCCACCTGCTGAACTCGGCCTGCGTTCCGCCGGCTATGACGACACCGGCCCACCAGGCCTGGGCGCGCAAGGCAGCGGCCGCGGCTGCCAGATGTAACTCCCTGATGCCCACCACGACCAATGAGTACGGCACCGTACGCCGGACCTTTCGGGCGGAGGCGGTGGACCGGCACTTCGCCGCCCTGTGGAGTTGTGCCGTCGACGAGCTCGAACCCGCCGTGTGGGATCGAGGCCTGCCCGGCCTCGCTGCCTTCCGCCGGGTCGCCGAGCCCTACATCGCCTTGCTGACACTGGCCGGAGCCCCGCTGCCACCCGAGACCTAGGAGCCCGCACGTGACGTCCTGGCCCAGTGTCGCCCTGCTCTACCCACCGATCACGGACCCGACCTCGGGGTACCACTCACTGTCCTACTTGGACTCCTATGCTCGCGCCCGAGGGCATCCGGGAGCCGACCTGATCGACACCAACATCGAAGCATTCCACTTCTCCTACAGTGCCGCCGGCATCGACTGGATGCACCAGTGCCTGCGGTCGCAGGACATCTCCGACGGCCGGCCCTACCAGTCCGAGGACACTGTTCGAGCTAGCCTGCTGCGGGTGGCTGAACCAGACCCTGCCGCCGTGCGGAGGGCCGCCACAGTGCTGCGTGACCCCGGCCTCTTCTACGATTACGGCTACTACCAGCAGGCAGTCAACGACGTGACGGCGTGGATGAACTGCCTGGGTTCGACGGGATTCGCCGGTCAGTTCCACAACGGGTTCGAGGCAAGACTGCCGACGGCATTCGCGATCGGCTCACGTGCGGCGCTCACCGACGTCCGGGCCCTTGCACGGCTGAACCGTCCGTTCCAGTGTTACTACGACGACGTGCTGCTGCCGCGGCTGCGTGCGGGTAGCTATGACATCGTGGGCATCAACATCACCTACGCCTGGCAGTTGCCCTTTGCGCTCTGGCTTAGCCGGCTCATCCGGCAAAGCCTGCCCTCGGCGTTCGTGATTGCCGGCGGGACCGAGGTCTCCGACGTCTGGAAGTACGCGCAGGAGAAGGCAACCGTCTTCGAGATCTTTCACGACCTGGACGCCATCGTCATCGGTGAAGGCGAAACCGCATACACCAGCATCCTCGAGTGCATCGGTGCCGGAACGCTTCCGACCTCTCACCCCAACGTCCGGCTGCATCCCAGATACGGAGCCCCGCGCCCGCTCACGCTGCTGCACTACGAGCCGTTGCACGACCTCCCCGTTCCCGACTACCACGGCCTGCCGTGGGACCTCTACCTCAGCCCGGAACGCTTCGTCTACTACTCGCCTACCCGCGGCTGCTACTGGAACAAGTGCACGTTCTGCGATTACGGCCTCAACACCGAGGGGCCAACGAGCCCGTGGCGACAGGATCACGTCGACACGATGATGCGTGACGTCACCGCTATCTCGGCATTCGCAAAGTTCATCTACTTCTCGGTGGATGTGCTTGCTCCCGCCACCATCCTGCGCTTCGCCGAGCGCGTCGTGGAAGAGCAGCTCGACATCCGGTGGGGTGCCGAGATCCGGTTGGAGAAATACTGGTCGGCAGAACGTGCGGAGGTCCTGCGGCGCAGTGGCTGCGTCGCTGTCTCGGTCGGGTTCGAGTCGGGTAACCAGCGGATTCTGGATCTGATCGACAAGGGAACCCGTCCCATCCAGGTCAGACAAACCATCTCCGCGATGCATGGAGCGGGGATCGGCGTGCAGATGATGGGGTTCACGGGATTTCCCACGGAGTCTCTCATCGAGGCCAGGGACAGCGTCGACTTCCTGGTGGACAATCGTGAACTGTGGACCTTCGGAGGGCTGGGCGAGTTCCAGCTGACCTCAGGCGCGATCGTCGCCAAGCAGCCGGGGCGGTTCGGAGTGTCGAACATCAGGGCGATCCCCGGCTCCGACATCGCTCGCATGTTGTTGTTCGACGAGCCCATCTCCCAGGAGGCACGTCCGGAAGCGGCGAAGGAGAAACGGCGGATAGCGCCCGGCGGGCATTACGAGCGCCCATGGCTCGGAGGCACCGACACCCCCCATTCGTTCTTCTTCCACGACAGGTTCGGAACCGGTGTCCGCAGTGTCCTGCATGATGCTCGTTCGGTCGGAGTGGAAGACCTGGATCGATTCTTCGTCCTCAACGGTGAACTCATTCCGGCTCCGCCAGAGGCGGTTCAGCACTCCTACCAGGCCCTCTACGGTGATCCGACCACACAGATCGACATGTCGCGCCTCGCCTTCCGCCGAGCCGACGGAGCCATTCTCCTGCTGCCGGAACGGCTGAAGATGTTCCTGGAGGTGTTCACCATGCCGGTGACTCTTCGCGCGGCCCGAGAGCGAGCCTGGATGGTGGACGACGCCTCCGTCACCCAATTGTGGCTCAGCCTGGCTCGACAGGGGATCATTCGCCGAGTGCTGGACCCCGCGGATATCAGGCCGCCGAGCGGACAGGCCGATCTCGACAACCGGCAGCCGGCGGGGGTGCCATGACACTGGCCGGCAGCTGGGCAAGGACCACTGGCCAGTAGCTTCGAGACATGACGCGATCGGATGTCCCAGTACTGGTCGCGGTCGCGCACGGGACCCGCGACC
>NZ_DASVQG010000143.1:0-4334 GCF_036389215.1 Jatrophihabitans sp. | reverse complement strand
CGACCGGCTGCTGCGCAAGCTCACCGGGCGGTCCTACTCCGCGCTGGTGCACCCGGTCGCCCGGGACTTCGCGCTGGACAAGATGCAGGAGGGGGACGTGTTCTTCCACAACGACGTCTACCTGTCCGAGGGCGGGATCGGGCACCTGCCCGACCTGTGCGTGACCGTGCCGGTCTTCTCCAGTGGCAAGGTCGTCGCGTTCGTGCAGGCCTTCGGCCACCACGACGACATCGGCGGCGCGGTCCCCGGCTCGATGCCGAGCCACGCGACGAGCGTGTTCGAGGAGGGGCTGATGGTCCCGCCGATCAAGCTGTGGGACCGCGGCGTCCGCAACGAGGCGGCGCTGACGATCATGACCCGCAACTCCCGGATGCCCGACTCGCTGGCCGCCGACCTGGACGCCGAGTGCTCCGCCTGCCTGGCCGGTGCCCGCCGCCTGGGCGAGCTGTTCGAGCGCTACGGCCGCGAGACGGTGGAGGCCTGCTTCGACCAGATCGTCGACCGCACCACCGAGACCTACCGCCGCGAGATCCTGGCCAAGATCCCGGTCGGCAGCTGGGTCTGGGAGGACTACGCCGAGCACGACGGCGTCGAGCCGCCGAAGCTGCACACCCAGCGGATCACGCTCACCCGCACCGGTGCCGAAGACCCCGGCGGTGAAAGGCTGATCCTCGACTTCACCGGCACCGCCCCGCAGGCCAAGGGGCCGATCAACCACTGCGGGGACTACGCCGAGGGCAACTTCCTGAAGAAGTGGCTGGCGCCGGTGCTGCGCAACCTCGCCGATACGCCCGAACGGATGGCCGAACTCGACGTCAACGAGGGCGTGGTGCCGCTGATCGAGATGCGGTTCCCGCCGCCCGGCACCCTGCTCACCCCGGTGTTCCCGGCGCCGACGAACGCGCGGACCTTCGTCATCCTGCGGCTGCTGGGCGTGCTGGCGGGGGTGCTGGCCAAGGCGGTCGACGGCCGGATGCCGGCCGATCAGGAGACCATCCGCTACACCGGGGTCTACGGCGAGGACTTCGACGGTCGGTCCTACCTGATGCGCGAAGTGCTCGGCGGCGGTTCGGGTGGGCGGTACTACGCCGACGGCGAGGACACGATTCACGTCGTGCCGGACTCGCGAAACCTGCCGACCGAGTTCACCGAGGCCCGGTTCCCCTTCCTGGTCGAGCGGCTGGGCCTGGCCGTGGACTCCGGCGGGCCTGGCGAGTTCCGCGGCGGCCTGGGGTACGACAAGCACATCAGGATGCTCAAGGACGGCCACTTCATGTCGATCGCGGACCGGTCGATCCTGGCCTGCTGGGGAGTCAAGGGCGGCAAGGCCGGCCAGCCGTTCTCGGTGGTGATCGACCCGGGCGGGGCGAACGAACGGGCGGTGGACGCCCTGGCCGACGCCGAGCCGGTCCGGGCCGGTGAGGTGATCCGGATCCGCACCACCGGCGGCGGTGGCTGGGGCGACCCGCTGCGGCGGGTGCCCGAGGCGGTGCTGCGCGACGTCCGGTGGGGCAAGGTGTCGATCCCGGCCGCCCGCGCCGACTACGGCGTGGTGCTGGCCGGCAGCGGGGACGAGCTGGCTCTGGACGCCGCGGCGACCACGGCGTTGCGCGCGGAGCTGGCCGCTGCCAGGCCCGCTGACCAGCCGTTCTTCGACCGCGGTCCCGGCTACGCCGTGCTGTCCGGCGGCGCGGAGTCCTCCGTCTATGACCACCTGCGGACCACCTAACCTGAGCGGATGACTCAGCCCGAGCAGATGACCGAGCCCGAGCACAGCCGGCGATCACCGGCCGAGCCGCACAACGATGCCGGCGGCCCGCTGGCCGGCATCCTGGTGATCGACCTGTCCCGGGCGCTGGCCGGCCCGCACGCCGCGATGATGCTCGGTGACCAGGGCGCCCGGGTCATCAAGGTCGAGGCGCCCGGTCATGGCGACGACACCCGCGGCTGGGGTCCGCCGTTCGTCCAACCCGCTGAGGGCGAGCGCGAGTCGACCTACTTCCTGTCCTGCAACCGGAACAAGGAATCGATCACGCTGGATCTGAAGGATCCGGCCGGCGCGGCGGTGCTGACCCGGCTGGTCCGGCAGGCCGACGTGCTGGTGGAGAACTTCCGGACCGGGGTGCTGGACCGGCTCGGCTTCTCGATGGCCCAGCTGCGGGAACTCAATCCGCGGCTGGTGATCCTGTCGATCACCGGCTTCGGCCATGACGGTCCCGAGGGGGGACGGCCGGGCTATGACCAGATCGCCCAGGGCGAGGGCGGGCTGATGTCGCTGACGGGCTCGTCATCGGATGACCCGACCAAGGTCGGCGTCCCGATCGCGGACCTGCTCGCCGGGATGTACGGCGCCTACGGCGTGCTGGCCGCCCTGCACGAGCGGCAGCGCACCGGCCGCGGCCAGGTGGTGCGCACCTCGCTGCTGGCCGGCATGGTCGGGGTGCACGCCTTCCAGGGCACCCGTTACACGGTGGCGGGTGAGGTGCCCGGGGTTGCCGGCCGGCACCATCCCTCGATCTGCCCGTACGGGCTGTTCTCGGCCGCCGACGGGATGGTGCAGATCGCCGTCGGCAGCGACCGGCTGTGGCAGGCGTTCGCGGCCGCGTTCGGCGTGGACCGCCCGGAGTGGGCCCGCAACGCCGACCGGGTCGCCGACCGGGAGGCGGTCATCGCCGCCATCGACGACGCCTTCAGCCATTACTCCCGCGAGCGGCTGATGGCCATCCTCGCCGAGCTCGGCACCCCGGCCGGCCAGGTGCGCTCGCTGGATGAGGTCTATGAGTGGGAGCAGACCAGGTCACAGGGACTGCTGATCGAGGTGGAGCACCCGAGCCTGGGCACCGTGGCCCTGCCCGGGCCGCCGGTCCGCTACGACAGCGGCGGCCTCGGCAGCCACCGGCCGCCGCCGACGCTCGGCCAGCACACCGAGGAGATCCTGGCCTGGCTCGACACGATCGATCCGCCCGCCGCCCGTTGACCCCGCGCCGACGCCGCCAGCTGAGCGGCGATCAGGTGCAGCTGCGGGAGCCCGAGTCGCTGAACGGGGTGCTGGGGTCGGCCACGAATGACCAGGTGTAGCTGGTGGCACGCAGGGTCATCTTCATCACCCCGAAGACGTCTGACTTGCGCACCACGCTGTTGGGCACGGCCGTTCCGAAGCCGGTGAAGAACGAGCCGCCGGTGCCGACCACGATCTCGGTCATGCCGGTTGAGCTGGCGGCTCCGGAGGCGTTCATCGGTGCGAATCGCTCGTAGCTGTGGGAATGTCCCGCGACGTAGACATCGACCCGGGCTGCCACCATGTCGTTGATCAGCGGTGCGATGTCGGCACTGGCGAAGCTGTTGGAACTCCACCGCGGCCGGTGCCCGAACACCAGCGTGCACTTGGCGGGATGGGCGGCGAGGTCGTTCTTGAGCCACACCTCCTGGGGTGAGCCGGTGGCACAGCCGACACCGCCGTCGATCCTGCTGCATTCGGTGTTGATGGCCACGATGTGCCAGCTACCCAGGTCGAAGCTGTAGTACCCGCGGCAGTTGGACAGGCACGTCGTGCCGCCGGTGGCGCTGGTCTTGAAGTAGCCGAAGTAACCACCGGCCCCGCTGGTGCCGTACTCGTGGTTGCCCACCACCGGGCGGGTGAGGCTCTTCACCACGTTCCACGACTTGTCGTAGGAGGCGAGGAAGTCAGCGGAGCTGCCGGAGTTGTACTGATGGTCGCCCAGCGTCAGCACTTTGGCCGGCTTGATGCCCTGGGCAAGGCTGGCCGTCTTCTTCATATGGCAGTGCCCGGCGGTGCCCAACCCACCGTTGTAATCAGCGTCCTCGGGATCGCACGCGATGTCACCGGCCAGCGCGATCACCGGATCCGCGGTCGGGGTGGGGCTGGCAGTCGGCGTCGGGCTGGTGGTGGTCTTGGTCGCGGTGGCCGTCGTCGCCGTGCTGGTCGGGGTGGCGGTTCTGGTCGCGCTGGTGGTCACGGTCGGCGTCGGGCTGGTGGTGCTCTTCGTCGCGGTGGCGGTCGGGGTGGCGGTAGTGGCAGTGGCCGTCGGGGTGGCTGTCCTGGTGGCGCTGGTGGTCGGGGTCACGGTGGACGGCGGGGGAGTGCTGGGGCTGGTCGTTGCCGTGGCGCTCTGGCTCGGCGTTGCGGTCGTCGGTGCGGTGGTCGTCGGTGCGGTGGTCGTCGGTGCGGTGGTCGAGGGCGCGGTTGATGCCGGCGGTGCGGTGGTCGATGGCGCGGTCGATTCCGGCGGCGCCGTCGTTGTCGCGGCGGCCGAGGAGCTGCTCGGGTCGGTCGGCGCGGGAGTCGACGATTCGGTGGCGGTGACTGTCGGGGT